>JBARIB010000520.1:0-24990 GCA_049799535.1 Allostellaceae bacterium
CTCTTCCTTTGGAGCGGGACGCGGCGGGGTCGGCAGGGGCCGCGCCGGAGCCCCCCAGGCGGCGCTCGCCTCCTCTACGGTCGCAAAGATCGGGACGAGATGCGAGAACCGACTGATCGTAAAGATCTCATGGACGACAGCATTGAGACGCGCTACCGCGAGCCGCCGGTCTTTCGGTTTCTGGCGCGAGGCAATCATCAGCGCCCTCAGGCCGGCGCTCGAAATATATTCGACGGCTGAGAGGTCGATGACGACGTCGGCGGCACTAGAGGTGACGGCGCCGAGCAGCCGCGCTTCAAATTCTGGGCTTGTGAGGTTGTCGATGCGGCCGACCGGAGCCAACACCAGGATATTTGCTTGGCGCCTCTCGCTGATATCCACGCTAGTCCCCGTCGCATTGGTGCATGAGAACGCCATTCTCGGGATTTGGCGGCTTGAAGCAAGAATCGCGGCGAGTTTGTGGCAATCGGCTCTCTAGCAGGCGTTTCAAGTAATTTACGCTTAGGTAACCTACCGGGGACGGCTTACTGATAGGGTCCGCCGCCGCGACGGCGATCAATGGAAAGAGGAACCATGCAACAGCGCTGGGGCTTGCCCCTGATCGCCTGGCCATCGCGCTTGCGCCCCAATTACTGGGACCTTGTTGCGCTGCCCATGGTGCTGGGGGCACTCGCCCTCATCGCCTGGGGAGGCGTCGGGATGAGCGTGCATTACCAAGTCGGGCAGCCGCTCCCGATCAGCCCCGACCCTTGGCGACTCCCGGAATATGCGTTGCGGACAGTTCTGCGCATGGTTGGGGCTCTCGTCGCCTCGCTCATGTTCAGCCTCGCCTATTCGGCGCTCGCTGCTAAGAGCCGGCGGGCCGAAAAGATCCTGATCCCGGTGCTCGACATACTGCAATCGGTACCGATCCTCGGCTTCCTATCGATTACCGTAACCGGATTCATCGCACTCTTTCCCGGGCGGCTGCTCGGCGTCGAATGCGCCGCGATCTTTGCGATTTTCACATCGCAGGCCTGGAACATGACCTTCAGCGTCTATCAGTCACTACGCACTGTGCCGGCCGAACTGATCGAGGCTGCACGGATGTACCACCTCTCACCGTGGAAGCGGTTCTGGCGGCTCGAGGTGCCGCACGCAATACCGTCGCTTGTCTGGAACATGATGATGTCCGTGTCGGGCGGCTGGTTTTTTGTGGTCGCCTCGGAGGCCATCACCGTCGCCGGCCAGACGATCATGCTCCCCGGCATCGGCTCCTACATCGCGACCGCGATCGCCCATCGCGATCTCGCCGCTATCGGCTATGCGGTCCTCGTCATGTTTGTCGTCATCCTCCTTTACGATCAGCTGCTGTTTCGTCCGCTGCTCGCGTGGTCGCGCAAGTTCCAGGCAGATCCCGCCGCGGATGAGGACACTGTTCGGCCATGGTTCTTGACCGTGCTGCAACGCGCCCAGGTCTTTGACCTGGTTCAAGCAGGGGTCCTCAGATTCAATCGACTTATCGATGATGCCCTGATGGCGCTGGGTCGGAGGAACGCACCCGCGGTGGAGAGGCAGCCGCGGCCTGCGCTTGATTTGGTGTTCGACGTCGCTGTCCTGATCATCGCCGTAGCTGGTGCAACCTGGATCGTCGCGTTCATCCGCGAATCGGTGGAGATTGACGAAATCTGGTGGGTGTTTGTACTCGGTGCTGTGACCGCGATACGAGTGCTGATCCTGATTGCCCTCGCCTCGCTGATCTGGGTTCCTGTGGGGGTCGGGATCGGATTGCGGCCGCGCTTGGCTGACAGGGTCCAGCCGATCGTACAGTTCGCAGCCGCCTTTCCTGCCAATCTGTTCTTTCCGGCCGCCGTAGTATTGATCCTCCAATTCCGGTTGAACCCGGAGATCTGGCTAAGCCCGCTGATGATCTTGGGCACGCAGTGGTACATCCTGTTCAACGTCATCGTCGGTACCACAGCCTTGCCGGCGGAATTGCGGCGGGCGGCACAGAATTTCGGCGTGCGCCGCTCGCTTTGGTGGCGGCGAGTGATGCTACCGGCAATCTTTCCCGCCTATGTCACTGGCGCCGTAACCGCGGCGGGCGGTTCCTGGAATGCTAGCATCGTCTCCGAGGTCGTCCAGTGGGGAGACACGACACTCACCGCGACGGGAATCGGCGCCTATATCGCCCGCACCACCGCCGCCGGCGACAGCGCCCGGGTCGCTCTGGGGATCAGCGTCCTCTGTATTTACGTGCTCACCTTCAATCGACTGCTCTGGCGACGGCTCTACGACCTTGCCGCCGAGCGCTTGCGCCTCGATTGACCTTGAATTACCTCCGATTATCATGGCTGCTCCATTGCTGCGCACCGAAGCCGTCTCAAAGACCTATCGCACTCCCGATCACCTGGCGCGGCTTGTGCTCGACCAGATCGAATTTACACTCCGCGACGGCGAGATCGTCGCGATCCTCGGGAAATCGGGGTCGGGCAAATCGACATTTCTGCGTATTTTGGCTGGCCTGGTGCCGCCCAGCGAGGGCAGCGTCGTGTATCGTGGCCTGACCGTCTCCGAGCCGGTCCGCGGCATCGCCATGGTCTTTCAGAGCTATGCGCTGTTCCCGTGGCTGACCGTGTTGGGCAATGTCGAGCTCGGCCTCGAGGCGCTTGGTATCTCCGGAGCCGAGCGCCGGCGCCGCGCTGTCAGCGCAATCGATCTAATCGGCCTCGACGGCTTCGAGAATGCTTATCCGAAAGAGCTCTCCGGCGGCATGCGGCAGCGGGTCGGCTTTGCCCGCGCCCTTGTCGTCGACCCGGATGTGCTGCTGCTCGATGAGCCGTTCTCCTCGCTGGATGTCCTAACGGCGGAAACCTTGCGCGGTGACTTGCTCGATCTGTGGGACGAACGCCGCATCCCGACCAAAGGCATGGTGTTCGTTTCGCACAACATCGAGGAAGCCGTCGAAATCGCCGATCGCATTCTGATTTTCAGCAGCGATCCCGGGCGTATCCGCGCGCAAATCCCAATCTCGTTGCCGCGGCCGCGATCCTCTGAGGGCGCCGGTTTTCGCCAGATCGTCGACCAAGTGTACACCTTGCTGACGACCGAGCCCGGTCGCGATGGTCGGCGCGGCGCCAAGCCAGAACCGATCGGGATCGGCCACCGCTTGCCGGACGCTTCGGTCCAGCAGCTGTCCGGATTGATCGAGAACCTTACGGAGGCGCCCTATCATGGACGCGCAGATCTGCCGCATCTCGCCGATGAAGAGAATCTCGACATGGACGAGCTGTTCCCGCTGATCGAGACGTTGCAGCTGCTCGGCTTCGCCCATGTCAGCAGTGGCGACATCGAGCTGACGCCGCACGGCCGGGCCTATGCCGAAGCCGACATGTTGGCGCGCAAGCAGATCTTTGCCGAAGCATTGCTAAAGCATGTGCCGCTGGCCGCGCATATCCGATGGGTCCTCGACGAGCGTCCGGGTCACCGCGCCCCGGCGGCACGCTTCCTGCGCGAGCTGGAGGATCACCTGTCGGAGGAGGAGGCCGAACGAGTGCTAGAGACCGCGATCAACTGGGGCCGGCACGCCGAGATTTTCGCCTACGATCTCGATACCGAAATCTTGAGCCTGGAGAACTTTTGAGATCCATGCGGACACTTTTTGGGCGTCTGTATGGGCGCTTAGCGCGGCCGCAAGGTCGGAAAGGCGATAACGTCGCGGATTGACGGGCTGTCGGTCAGCAGCATCACCAGCCGGTCGATGCCGATGCCGAGCCCGCCGCATGGCGGCAGGCCGTATTCGAGAGCTGTCACATAATCCTCGTCGAGCGGCTGCGCCTCATCGTCACCGGCAGCCCGCGCCCGCATCTGCGCCTCGAAACGCTCCCGCTGGTCCTGGGGGTCGTTGAGCTCGGAGAAAGCGTTGGCGATCTCCCAGCCGTACATATAGGTCTCGAAGCGCTCGACGAGCCGCGGATCGTCGCGGTCGGCCTTGGCCAGCGGCGAGATATCACGGGGAAATCGGGTGACATGGGTCGGCTGTATCAGGGTGTCTTCGATCCGTGCCGCAAAGGCTGCTTCGAGCGATTGACCCCAATTTTCGCTGCCAGCGATGGTGGCGCCTAGGTGGACAGCAGCCTCACGCGCCGCTTCTGCCTTCTCGATCGCGAGGAAGTCGACTCCGGTCACCGAGTGCAAAAGCTCCGTCATGCTGCGGCGAGGCCAGGGCGGAGATAGATCTATCTCAGTCCCGGCGTACTCGATCCGCAATGTCCCGAGCACAGTCTCGGCAACAGTGGTGATCAGCTCTTCGGTGAGCTGCATCATAGCCGTGTAATCGACATAGACCTCGTAAAGCTCCAGCGAGGTGAATTCGGGGTTATGGCGGGGTGAAAGACCCTCGTTGCGGAAGCAGCGATTGATCTCGAACAGTTTATCGCCCAAGCCGCCCACCAGCAGTCGCTTCAGGTGCAGTTCGGGGGCGATTCGCAGGTAAAGATCGATATCGAGCGCATTGTGGTACGTCACGAAAGGCTTCGCCGAAGCGCCTCCCGGGATCGTGTGCAGCATCGGCGTCTCCACCTCGAGATAACCGTGCTGCACCAAGTGACCGCGGATCGCGGCGATGATGCGGCTGCGCCGGCGCATGGTTTCCCGGCTGTGCGGGTTCATGATCAGGTCGACGTAGCGCTGCCGATAGCGCAGCTCGACATCGGCAAGACCATGGTATTTTTCCGGCAATGGGCGGAGCGCTTTAGCAAGCACCGTAACGGCGTTCGCGTTGACGGTCAGCTCACCTCGCGGCGTGCGCCGGACCACTCCTTCGACGCCGATCAAATCGCCGATGTCGAGCAGTCGCAAAATGGCAATCCCACCGGAGCCGAGCAGATCCTTGTGTGAGAATATCTGGATCTTGCCCGAGACGTCTTGCAGGTCGATGAACATGCCGCTGTTCCGCATAGCGCGGATGCGACCGGCTACCCGCACCCGATCCTCGGTTTCGCCGCCCGCTGCAAGCCCGGCATAGCGCCGCTCCAATTCGCCAGCCTCGTGGGTGCGCTCGAAGCTGTAAGGATAGGGTTCGACGCCGAGTTCTCTGAGGCTGTCACGCTTTCCAGTCCGGATCGCGCGCAGCGGATCTTCTCGCTCACTCATTGCGGTGGCTTCACAGTCGCTCCAGCCCTTCCCGGATCATCCGGCTGCCGCCTCCGAGATCGGGCTGCGCGCGAAATCGACCATTGCATCGTGGTAGCGCCGAAGTGTGGCGTGATGACCGACGCTGACGATCGTCGGCCGCCACGGGGCCTCCCGCAACAGCCGGTACAACGACATTTCCGCCGCTTCATCGAGGGCCGAGGTTGCCTCGTCGAGAAAAACAATCTCCGGGCGGGCAAGCAGAACCCGGGCGAAAGCAACGCGCTGCTGCTCGCCGATCGACAGCCGCTGCGCCCAGTTCGCCTCTTCGCCCAGATGGTCAGTCAGGTGTGAAAGACCGACAGCGCGCAACGCCTCGACGAGTCTCTCTTGCGGTAGTTCGGCGGCCGCCCGGGGATACACCAGCGCGTCGGCTAGGGTGCCGAGCGGCAGATAGGGCCGTTGCGGCAGGAACAGTGAACGGCCGCCTGCGACTCGGATGCGGCCCCTCCCGAACGGCCAAAGCCCTGCGATGGCGCGCAGCAATGTACTCTTGCCGAGGCCGGAGGCACCGCTGATCAAGAGCGACTGCCCCGGGCCTGCCGTCAACGAGATGTTCGGGCGCAACAGCTCACCATCCGGAAGGTGGAGATCCAGCGTCTCTACATCGACGCCGGCGCCGCCGCGCTCAATCTCGATCGACTGAGGGGCTTCGCGTTCGGCGGCGATTTCGCTCATTTTGCCACGAAATCCAGAAAGCCGCTGCACCACGGCCTGATACTCGGCGATCTCCGTATACGAGCTCACGATAAAGGACAGCGACTCCTGAACCTGACGAAAGGCGGACGCGATCTGCATCAAGCCGCCCAGTTGGATCACTTTGTCGAAATATCGGGGTGCCGCCACGAGAAACGGGAACACTATCGCCAGTTGATCATACCCATAGGTAAACCAGGCTAGCTTTTTCCGGCGCCGGATGATCCCCCACCAATTAGTGACGACCCGCGCGAAGCGGCTCTCGAATTGGCCGAGTTCGCGGGCTTCACCGCCGTAGAAAGCGACGTTCTCCGCGTTTTCACGCAGCCTCACCAAGCTAAAGCGAAAGTCGGCTTCGTAACGTTGTTGATCGAAATTGAGGCGAATCAATGGGCGGCCGATCCATCGGGCCAGGATCGTGCCGCCGACCGCGTAGATGAGCGCCGCGAAGACCATGTAACCAGGGACATTGATCGATGCGTGACCGCCCAGCGGGATCGTGAGTGCGCCCGAGAGGGTCCACAGGATCGACAAGAACGAGACGAGAGTAACAAACGAACTTAACAGGCCAAGAGATAGGACGAGAGTCGTCGTAGCAAAGCGGTCGAGATCGTCCGAGATGCGCTGATCAGGATTGTCCGTCGTCGCTTGGCTTAACTGCATCCGGTAGTAGGACTGGTGCTCGAGCCAGTGATGCAGAAAGTGCCCGGTCAACCATCGCCGCCATCGGACATGCAGGATCCCCCTCAGATACGAGGAATAGACCCCGACGACTATGAATGAGAAAGCCAGAACCCCGAAGATCGCAAATTGCTTCCAGAAGTCGATCCAATCGTATTGCTGAAGTGCATTATAAAAATCATTATTCCAGTAATTGAACCGAACACTAAGAAACACTGTAATCAAATTGAGAGAAACAACGGCGGCGAGCAGCCCGATGGCCGACCACTTCTCTTCCGACTTCCAATACGGCCAGGCCAGGTCCCAGGCCTGTCGCAGGAAGCCGCGCTTGTTTGCCGCCATCATTACCTCCGTCCGTCTCGCCCTGCCTGATGATACGCCCTACGATATCGGCCCGCATGTCCATGTCCGCTGACGAGTCGATCGGGGCTCCTCTTCTGGCGCGCGGAGTTTGCCGCGCCCTGGAGCAGCTCGGTTATGTGAGCCTTGTGGAATTCCCGCTCGCTAATAGCCGGCGCGCCGATGTGCTTGCTCTCGGCAGAAACGGCGATTTCGTGATTGTCGAAATCAAGAGTTCGGTGGCCGATTTTCGTGCCGACAGGAAATGGGGCGCCTACCGCGATTTCTCAGACCGCCTTTACTTTGCCATACCAAAGAGTTTTCCGCCCGCGCTGATCCCAGACGAATGTGGTTTGATAGTGGCGGACGCATTCGGCGCCGCGCTAATTCGTGATGGGACCATGACAAAGCTCGATGCCGGGCGACGGCGCGCGCTCACGATGCGCTTCGCCCGAGTTGCAGCCACCCGGTTGCGCCGCTTGCTCGATCCCGAGAACGGCGGGGTCGACGGCACCTGACCGGGCACCGCATCAGATAATATACCGGTGCTCTCTCCGCAACGCGGCTTGCCTATCCATTGGGGAGAAGCCCGAGCTGGAAGCGACGGTGTGGCGGCGCCAGCATCTCTCAGCTGGCTAATCGCGCAATCGTTGCAGTCGTGCTGTAACCCGGCACGACTTTGGCAAGAAGCACCTCGCCCCCGGTATTTTTCACAAAATCTGCGCCCACAACCTCATCGAGGCGGTAGTCGTCACCTTTGACGAGAAGCTGCGGCCGAATGTCTTGGATCAGCTCCATCGGCGTGTCTTCCTCAAAGATCACGATGAGATCGACGGCGGCGAGCGAGGCCAGCACGGCGGCGCGTTCGGACTGGCTCTGGATCGGGCGCCGCGGACCCTTGAGCCGGGCCGTCGAGGCATCGCTGTTAAGACCGACGATGAGCCGATCGCATGCTGCTTTAGCTTGCCCGAGCAGCGCCACATGGCCCGGATGCAGTAAGTCGAAACATCCATTCGTGAAGCCTATTTTCAGGCCATGCCGGCGCCACCGGGCAACCATGTCGCATGCGTGCGAGCGCGGTACGACCTTGTCTGCGGCGAGCACGTCGTGACCGGTAAGGGCGGCTGCCAGCTCGCTCGCATAAACGACCGCGGTACCCACTTTGCCGACGACGATCCCCGCGGCAACATTCGCCAGGCGCGCGGCATCGGTCAAGCTCACCCTGACTGCGAGCGCCGCGGCAACAGTCGCCACGACAGTGTCACCGGCGCCCGAGACATCATACACCTCGCGCACCTCGGTGCGTTGAACACGCACCGCGCCGTCGGCCAGAACCAGCACGGAGCCCTCGGCGCCAAGCGATGCCAGGACTGCCTTGAAACCGCAGCGCTCGATCAAAGCCCGCGAAGCCGCGACGATTTCGCCATCGGTCGCGACAGGCAACCCGGTGGCGTGGGCGAGCTCGCGTCGATTTGGTTTCAAGAGATCTGCACCGCGATAGCGGATATGATCACCTCCTTTTGGATCCACGATTACAAATGCGCCGGCTTCCCGCGCCGCTCGGATGATTTCGAGAGCCACCCCCTCGGTCAGTACGCCTTTTCCGTAATCCGATACGACGACGACCGAATGGTCGGCCACAAGCTCGCGCGCAAGCCGCAGCAGGTCCTCCCGGATGTAGGGATTGAGTGGGATCGCGCTTTCGCGATCCGCCCGCAACAGCTGCTGGTTTCCGGCAATATAGCGCGTCTTTACGGTCGTAAGGCGTTGCGGCTGAACCAGCAGATGAGCCTCTGCCCCGTCCTGTGCCTCCACCAGGCGGCCGATCTCGCGGCCGGCCTCATCGTTGCCCACTACCGAAATGAAGGATGACGCCGCGCCCAATGCCCGTAGATTGCGAAGTACGTTTCCCGCTCCGCCGAGGGTCTTCATTTCGCGTTCGACCCATAGAACTGGGATCGGTGCCTCGGGCGACACCCGCTCGACCTGGCCATAGACGTAGTGGTCGAGCATTACATCACCGATGCACAGCACGCGGGCTGCTCTCAGTCGCTCTAAATGGGGAAGAAGGTCGCTTTTATCGGGCATCGACAATGTTTGACCGCTTGACTGCGCTCTCTTTTGACCGCAGCAGCAAACGCGGGCAAGCGAAATGGCGTGGCATTCTCCTCATTATCGCGAAAAAACGCGAAGGCTCGTCCCCTGGGAGGTTTAGCGGCGGCGGCGTAATAACAGATAGATCGCGCCCGCGCCACCATGCCGCGGTTGGGCCAGCGAAATCGCAAGGATCTGCCGCCGCAATTCAGGCTGCTCTAGCCAACGCGGGACCGCGCTTTTGAGGATCCCTGGGCCGCTCGGGCTCAGTCCTCGGCCGGTTATAATAAGCACACAGCGCCGTCCCAAATCGCGCGAGGCCGCGATAAACGCCCCGAGCGAACGATGCGCTTCGGCCTGCGTCATGCCGTGGAGATCCAGCCGCGCCTCGATCTTGTGCAAGCCACGTTTGAGCCGTTCGGCATTGGCACGGTCGATCCCGGCAAAGCGGTCGAGCGGCTGCGGCGAGCCCAGATCAGCCCCGTCAAAACCAAGTTCGGGCTCCGGGCTCGGCTCCGGTGAAACTGGTCGCCTGCGGCTATCTAGAGGCTGCACATCGCGAACCGCGTCTTGCCATAACGCGTGATCACTTCGTGAGCTCGTCGTGT
Organism: Allostellaceae bacterium; assembly: GCA_049799535.1. Lineage (GTDB taxonomy): Bacteria > Pseudomonadota > Alphaproteobacteria > ATCC43930 > CGMCC-115725 > AP-15. The sequence goes on from JBARIB010000520.1 coordinate 9,591, forward strand.
TGCTGCTGTTCACTTCTCGTCGCCTGACCGTTGTCGACGAGGACGATATGGAGACGCCGCGGCCCATGTGCACCAAGCTCGATATGCTGCTCGATATCCGCCGTGCGTGACGGCCCCGTGATGAAGTTAATTACCCGCGGGAGGACTTCGGCTTTCGGATCTGCGCGAAGACGATCCCAGGCATCCTCATAGCTGGCGACCACCTCATTTTCATGGACAAGGACGATGTGGGTATCAGGCAGGAAATTCAGCGTTGTCGGGGTCTGCGGTCCGGAAATTAGCATCAAAGTCCCGGTCTCGGCGATCGCAGCATGGCAAGGCGTAAAGCTGACTTTGTCTTCGCCTTCCGCCCGGTCGCGGCGGATGAGCAAGAGCGGTCGCGTCTCCCACGGAATCCGATCGAGCCTTGGATCGGGAGCGACGAGGAGTTCGGCCGGAAGATTCTCCGCCGCCAAGTAGCCTACAACCGCCTCGGGAACCGCCGTCAGCGACCCTACCCGAGCCACCGAAGCCTGCACCTCCTCGGCCATGGCGACAAACAAATCAATCTGTCGCCGATGGTCGAGCTCCGCGGCGCGGGCCGGGATCAGGTGACGGCAGTGTGCGGCAATCCGGGCGCGTAACTCCCCTTCGACCTCTGGTCCAAGCCGACCCCGGTTAAGCGAACTTCGGATCCTTGCTAGAATCCGCTCACGGGCTCCGTTCACTTCGCGCCCACGCGCTTCTGCTGCAACCAGAGACTATGGAAGCTGCGGCCTTCCGGCGCCGGCACGTCGCGAACTCTGGTCCAACCGCCGACCAGCGGCAAAGTCCTGAACCGTCCCCGCGTGCCGGCGGCCCATCCAAGTGTGCGGCTCGCGATTTCGGCAAGGGCATGGTAGAGGGCTGGCCGCCGTGCCATCCAGGCCCACAGTGATAGCCCGCTCCGGTAAACCGCGGGGTTGAGCTTCTTCGCATATTCGCGCTCGCGCCAGTGGCGCATCATCTTCGGCAGCGGGATCTTGACCGGGCAGACGCTCTCACATCGGCCGCAAAAGGTCGAAGCGTTCGGCAGATGTCCCGCCTCCTCAACGCCTATCAGGCTGGGCGTTAGCACTGCCCCCATCGGCCCGGGATAGACCCAGCCATAGGCATGTCCACCGACCGCGGCATAGACCGGACAATGATTCATGCAGGCCGAGCATCGGATGCATCGCAGCATGTCCTGGAATTCCGAGCCAATCAGCTCGCTGCGGCCATTGTCGAGCAAAACCACGTGGTATTGCTCCGGACCATCGAGGTCCTCCGCCCGACGCGGTCCGGTTGAAACTGTCGTATAACTCGAGAACTCCTGGCCGGTAGCCGAACGCGCCAATAGCCGCAGCAGGGTCGCCGCGTCCTCGAAGGTCGGAACCACCTTCTCGATGCTCGTCGTGACGATGTGAACCCGCGGCAGGGTTTGGGTCAGATCGCCGTTGCCCTCATTGGTTACGATGATGCTCGACCCGGTCTCGGCGATAAGAAAATTGGCGCCGGTGATCCCGACATCGGCGGCGAGAAAGCGGGGCCGTAATACCGTTCGCGCCTCGTCGCACATCTGGCGCGGTTCGATGAGCGAACGGTCGGGGTCGAGCAACCGATGTTCAGCCCGGAATGTCTCGGCGACCTGTTCTTTGATCAGATGGATCGCCGGGGCGATGATATGGCTCGGCGGCTCATGGCGGAGCTGAATGATGTATTCGCCAAGATCGGTCTCGATGGGAGTTATGCCATTCGCCTCGAGAAAGTCGTTGAGGCCGATCTCCTCGGCGACCATCGACTTGCCCTTGGTGACTGTCTTGGTCCCCACCGAGCGGCAGATTTGCAACACGGCGGCGCAGGCTTCCTCCGCTGTGCGCGCCCAATGCACCTTGCCGCCTGACGCCACGACCTTGCTTTCGTAAAGCTCGAGGTAGAAATCGAGATGCTCGAGGGTGTGGTCCTTTATCGACCGGCCCACCTCCCGCAGAGTCTCGAACTCCGGCAGACGCTCGATCGCGAGTCGACGGCGCAGGGGAAAGCCGGTTCGAGCAAGCCCCAGCGCCCGCTGCAGATTGTCATTCGCTAGCCCTGCGCGGGCTGCATCTTTGAAATCGCGGCTGGTGGCGAGCATGGGTTCTAACGGCGCTCGCCGATCGGCGGGACGCCTTCGGTCATGCCCGCGAGCACTTCGGCGACATGGCGGACTTCGATCCGCCGACCCTGGCGGCAGAGTTTACCTGCAATATTAAGCAGACAGCCAAGATCTCCGGCCAAAACTGCATGGGCGCCGGTTGCGACGATGTCGGTTTCCTTATCGGTCACCATTTTGTCCGAGATCTCTGGGTATTTGATGCAAAAGACGCCGCCAAAGCCGCAGCATACCTCTGCTCCCGGCAGTTCCTTCAATCTGAGTCCCGCAACCGAGGCCAGCAGTCGACGGGGCTGGAGCCTGACACCCAGCTCGCGCAATCCCGAGCAAGCGTCGTGATAGGTGATATCGCGATCCCATCGTGCGCCAACTTCCCGCATCCCGCAAATATCGACAAGAAACGAGACGAGCTCCCAGCTGCGGGCAGCGAGCTGTTGTGCTCGCGCCAGGTTGATCGGGTCGTCGGCGAACAGGTCGGGATAATGCACTCGCAGCATCCCCGCACAGGAACCGGAAGGCGCCACGACATAGTCGTAGCCCTCGAACACGTCGATGACTTGCAAGGCGATGGCCTTGGCGTCGGCCCGATCCCCCGAATTATAAGCGGGCTGGCCACAGCAGGTCTGGGCGCGCGGAACCTCAACCACGCACCCCGCCTGTTCGAGCAATTTCACCGCGGCAAAACCAATTGTCGGGCGGAAGAGATCTACGAGACACGTCACGAACAGCGCTACGCGCATATGACTAGCCTGTCGTCCACCAAGCACCTGATTTGCGGAACTTAGTGTCGGTGGCTCAGCCAAATCAATCTGCGCCTAACGAGGGCAGGCGGCCGGGAGCAAGGCGACTGGCGATTTGCCGCGGCAACAACAAATAGTAGCAGCCGGTCGCATTCATGATTCCGGCCCGGAATCCGGCGGCCGTTCCGGTACCCCAGAAGACATCCCCACGGACCGGCCCCCTGATCGCACCGCCAGTATCCTGCGCGATCATCAACTGCCTGATGCCGTCTACCTCCGCGAACCGCTCATCTGTCTCGAGCCAGATCGGCACGCCGAGAGCGATAAAGGCCCGATCGACGGCCAGGCTCCGCTTAGGGGTCAACGGCACACCTTGCGCTCCGATCGGACCGTCTCCCTTTACCTCGCGGAAGAAGACGTAAGACGGGTTCTCGCGACGCAGCATGCGCGCCGCCTCAGGGTTCTCTCTCATCCAAGACCGCAACGCCGGCATCGTTAGCTTCTCGCGCGGTATCACGCCCCGCTCGATCAAGAGCCGGCCGACCGGTACGTAAGGATGGCCGTTCTGCTCATCGTACCCGATCCTGATCGTACCGCCGCCGCTCAGTCGCACCCGCCCCGAACCCTGGATCTGGAGAAAGAATGCATCGACAGGATCGTCCACCCATAAGAGTTCAAGTCCGCGGCCCGCAAGCGCACCGTCTTCAATTTCGGCTCGCGTCGGACGGGGCTCGGAATCTAGATCGGGCGGCCTGCGGTAGATCGGCGTCTGGAAGGACCCATGGCGGTGTCGTGCACCATTCAGCTCGATCTCGAAGTAGCCGGTAAACAGCCCTTCTTGTTTTCCGTAATCAGTGACGGCCAACGCGATAAAACCCGTCTCAAAGAACCGCCGCGCCGCCGCATCATCTGCCGGGGGCAGCGCCTCTGCCGTGCGGCAGAGTGATCGCCAATCACTCACCCGTCCAAAATCCGCGCTGATTGCTCTCGGATCGATAGGCGCTGTATCCGGCGCGTCCGCAAATCGGGCGCAGGATTTGAGAAAAGCCGGTACGGCCGCCGAAAGCCGATCATCGGCCCATCCGGAAAGCCGATCGAAACTCACCGGCACGAGATTGAAACGGACGGGCCCGCCGTCGTGGCCGAGCGCTATAGCGAGCAATCCCAGCAGCGCTGCGGTTACAGCGCGGCTGGACCATCTCGACGTCGGACCAAATTCAGCCGCTGCTCGTCGCGACCAGGACCCAATTTGGGTCGGCGGATCGGGTGTCGCGTGCAAAGGTCCAGTAATCGGTCTTCTCGGTCGGGTGTTCCGGGTCGCCGTCGACGATGCTTCCGTCCATCGCGCGGGTCACATTTATTTGCTGCGAAACAAGCTTTGCTGTCAGCTGTGCCGTGCGTCCTAATAGTTCAGCTTCGATGATATCCGCTGCGTCAAGCCGCAGGATGCGGGTCTCGAGGGTTTCCTTAGCAGCTACCCGCTCGTCAATCGCAGTCGCGAATTGCTGAAAGACTTCATCGCTCAACAACGGTCGCAACGCCGGTTTGTCGCCTTTCGCGAATGCCGTTACGATGATCTCAAACGCCGCTTGCGCACCTTCGAGAAAGTGGGGCGGGTCAAAGCTCGGGTCGGTTCGGTGTATACCAGAGAGGCCTTCCGCCACTGGATCGGTGTTCGCAGCAGCGATTGCCGGAATTGGCGGGATCGCCCGCGGTTCAGCGGCGGGCGGCGCCTGTTCGGGAGCAGGTCTTGCGCGGCGCGCAAACAATTCCCGCCGCCGCTCGTTCCCGGTACGCCGCCCGAGGACGCTGCGCAGGCGCAGTACCAAAAATACAGCGACCATCGCGAACAGGATGACGTCGAAGTACTGCTGAAACTCGCCCATCTCCTTCCGCGCCCGCTGCCATGCAAAAAATACCGGGGACCGGCCCTCGGGTCAGTGTTTGACTACATGGGGCGCGGCTGGCACCACGGCAAGCTTGCTGGGGACAGACCCGACAACCTCTCGGCTCCGCCGCCCCTGATTTCGCAGACATATCGGACCAATCCGGGTGATTTTGATCCGCCACGGCCAAACCGAATTCAACCGGGTCTTTTCCGCGAGCCGGCGTGATCCGGGCATTCGCGATCCGCGTCTGACCGATGATGGCCGGTGTCAGGCACGGCAGTCGGCCCTATCGTTGCGCCGATTCAACCTCAGCCGAATAATTACCAGCCCCTATGTCAGGGCCTTGGAAACAGCCGGGATCATCGCAGAGCACCTCGTTCTCCCGATCGCGGTGGAGCCCCTCGTCGCGGAGCGCTTTTGTTTCACTTGCGATATAGGTTCGCCGCTGGCGGAGCTACAGGCGGGTTGGCCGCAGCTCGTCTTCGACCATCTGCCCGATCCGTGGTGGCCTCGGGTGGAGGAAACGGAAGAGGTAATTCGGTCGCGCGCAGAAACCTTCAGGTGCCGCATTCTAAATGAAGCCTGGTCCGAAATTGCCCTGGTCACACATTGGGGCGTCATCCGCGCGATGACGGGTCTCAACGTGCCGAACGGCACGGTGCTGCGGATCGACCCGACCAAACCGAACTGCGGGCCCGAGCTGGTCTTTGTCCCACAGCTGGATCCGCCGGAGGCGGACCGTTGATGCAGCTTTGCTATCCGTGCTAGCCAGCGCGGCGCCAAAGGAGACAGTCATGGCGGAAGAAGCAAGAGGAAACGGGCAAGGCGCGTTGCCGCCGGTGGCTCCGGATGCTCCGCAGCAGCTGATCCTGAACGCCCAGTACATCAAAGATTTGTCATTCGAAAACCCACGCGCACCGCAAAGCCTGATTCAGCCGACGGCACAGCCCTCGGTCGACATCAACGTCGACGTAAAGGCGCAAAACCTGGGACCGGATCTCTTCGAGGTGATCCTGACGATCAACGCGACAGCACGCGTACAAGACGAGCCGGTTTTTCTGGTCGAACTCGCTTACGGGACTGTCGTGACGGTGCAGAACGCGCCGCAGGAGATGCTGGCCGCGCTAGTCCTGGTCGAGACACCGCGAATTGTCTTCCCGTTTGCCCGCGCGATCATCGCCAACGCCACCCGAGATGGCGGATTTCCGCCATTGATGATCAATCCGATCGATTTCGCCGAGCTGTTGCGCCGACAACAGAGCCAAGCTCAAGCCGCGGTCCCGCCCGGCACTGCAGTCGTGTGACGGTTATTCCTCCGCCAACCAAATCGGCTGGGTCAGCATCCGAAGCATCACCTGGTGAGCGATAAGCTCATCTGCGGTCGGAAAATGAGGCCGCGGCGCCCGTAGCACCCGCTCGGCAGCGATAACGTCATTGGCGGGCATTGCGAAGTCGAGACCGGGCTGGCGGCCGCCCAGCAATTCTAGATAGACGGCGGCGAGCAGCGTGCAGTCGATTTCAGCCCCGTGCTCGGCGCGTCCCGACAGGTCGATGTCAAAACGACGACATAAAGCGTCAAGGCTCGCCGGCGCGCCGGGTAATCGTAACCGCGCCAGCCCCAGCGTGTCGACGAAAGAGCAGCCGACCGGCTCGCGTTCAAGGCGAGCGAGCTCAGCATTCAGAAAAGCAAGATCGAATTCGGCGTTATGGATGACCAGGCGGTCCGAACCGATGAAGGCAAGCAGCTCGTCGACGATTGCGCCGAAGCGCGGCTGACTGGCGAGGAATTCAGCAGTGATCCCGTGAACCGCAAGCGCCTCTTCCGGCATCTCGCGTTCAGGATTGACATAAGTGTGGAATTTCCGGCCGGTCGGCACATGATGGACGAGCTCGATACAGGCGACCTCAACGATGCGGTGACCTTCCCCCGGATCGAGACCCGTGGTTTCGGTATCCAATACGATCTCGCGCAACTACTTCCCCCGTAGCCGAGTCACGCGCCGGCCCCCGCCGGCGAAGCGCGTATTCCTGTCGCGCAGCAGAGTGACGATCGACCGCAAATGCCGCAAGGTCAGGTTGCGTCCGCCGCCCGTCGGCACCACAAAGTCAGCTCGCCGCCGTTTCTCATGATCGGGCATCTGCTTTTGCAAGATCGAGGCGAGGCGAATCTCGGTCATGCCGGGCCGGCGCAAGACTCGTTGCCGCTGCAGAGCGGCGGGCGCCGAGACAACCAGAACGTAATCGCACCGTCGCTCGGCATCGGTTTCGAAGAGAAGCGGAATATCGAGAGCAGCGAGCCGTTCGCGACAAGCCCGGGCGCGGGCTAGAAACCGTTTTTCCTCCGCGGCGACCATGGGATGAAGGATCGCTTCCAGCCGCATGAGGGCTGCGGGATCGGCGAATACCAGCCGACCTAGAGCAGGTCTATCGATATTACCAGCCTTTGTCTCGACTCCCGGAAAAGCGGCAGCCACCGGGCGAACGCCAGCACCCCCAGCGGCAAGCAGCTGGTGTACCGCCTCATCGGCATCGAAGAGCGGCACCCGGAGATGGCGCAGCATCGCCGCGGCGGTGCTCTTGCCCATGCCAATCGAGCCGGTAAGACCCAGAATGATCAACGCGTCGGGGCCAGAGTTGCCACAATTGCGGCCCGTAGCGCCGGAGTGACCCGCACCGGAGCGCCGAACCAGGCTTCAAAACCAGGCCGCCCCTGATGGAGCAACATGCCAAGCCCATCGACAACCGGATGGCCGAGCTGTCGCGCCGTGGCGAGCAGGCCGGTTTCGAGCGGCACATAGACGATGTCGACTACTGGTGACGAAGGCGGTAATGGCGACAAGTCCAGCTCAAGCGGCGGTTCACCGCTCATACCCAGGCTCGTCGTATTTACGAGCAGCCCGGCTGTTCGCTGGACGATGTTTACCTCACTCCAGGGGTGCACGGTGATTTGCGTCGCTAGCGTAGCAAGATCCCGCGCAACCGCTTCCGCTCGCGCGAGGGTTCGGTTGACGATCCGAATTTTAAGGACACCGGCATCGGTGAGGGCCGCGATCACAGCCCGGGCCGATCCACCGGCACCGAGGACCACCGCAGGCGCCGCCGCGGGATCCCAGTCCGGCGCCGCCTCGCGCAAGTTCTCTCGAAATCCAAAAGCATCGGTATTTCGTGCTTCGAGAGTACCGTCAGATGCAACGATGATGGTGTTTGCCGCACCGATGCGACGCGCTAGAGGATCAACCGCGTCGACAACCGCGAGAGCCGCCTGCTTGTGCGGAATCGTCAGGTTGCAACCGCGAAAGCCGAGGATCGGCAGGGCGCGAAGCGCATCGGCGATACATTCCGGCCTCACCGGCAACGGGACATAGGCACCATCCACTCCGGTCTCGTCCAGCCAAAAGCCGTGCAGCAACGGCGATCGTGAATGAGAGACTGGCCACCCCATGATCCCTGCGAGCCGGGTGGTTCCGGTGATCTTCATGCCGCCAAGCCTCTCATCGTCCCGCTCTCGCCGGTGAACTATGACGGCACCTCGCCGCGGAGACGGAGGAAGGAAAGAAGGTCGAGCAGCGGCAGGCCAAGAATTGTGAAGTAATCACCCTCTACACGGTCGAAAAGCTGTACACCCATACCTTCAAGGCGATATCCGCCGACCGAGTTGAGAACTGCGGCACCTTCCGCCGCAAGGTATTCATCGAGAAACCCGTTACTGAAATCCCGCATCGTCAATCGTGGCTGGCTCACGGTATGCCACAACCGCGACGCGCCCTGGAATACGCAAACCGCGGTTGTGAGCTCGTGAGTGCGGCCGCGCAAAGTCTCAAGTTGGCGGCGGGCCTCGCCCGGATGGGCAGGTTTGTCGAACCATTGATCACCGCAGACCAGGATCTGGTCGGCGCCGATGACGAGGGCTCGGTCGTGGCCGGACGCTACATATCGCGCTTTTGCCTCGGCAAGAGCAAGAGCGCACTCTATGCCTCCCTCCCGGCGCCTCTGGCATTCCCCTTTGAGTGATTCCTCATCGATTGCTGCGGGGTCCACCCGAAATTGCAGACCCGCGGCAGCCAGCAGCCGCGCCCGTACCGGGCTGCCCGACGCAAGCACTAAGACCTCAGTCATTCATGCCATAGCGCCGCGCCAACAGTTTCATAATCGCCGCGGCCGTCTCCTCAATAGACCGTCGTGTTACGTCGATCACCGGCCAGCGCCTTTGCACGAAGATCCGACGCGCCTCGCGCACCTCGGCTCTCACCGCGTCAATATCGGTATATTCGGTCGCCCCGTTATGATGCAAAAGCTCTAAGCGGTGCCGGCGTAGCTGGATCAGCCGCTCCGGGTCGTTGGTCAAGCCAACGATCAAGGGATGCGTTGCTTCGATCAGCTCGGGTGGTAGCGGTACGCCCGGTACGAAGGGCACATTTGCGGCCTTGATGCCGCGATTGGCGAGATAGAGACAAGTGGGGGTTTTCGAAGTACGAGAAACTCCCACAAGACAGACATCTGCGTCGTTGAGACCCCAACTCGACTGCCCATCGTCGTGATCGAGCGCAAATGTCATCGCGTCGATCCTGGCAAAATACTCGCTGTCTAGGAGGTGCTGTTTACCGGGTACACCCCGGCTCTTGCGATGCAGATAGGAGGCCAGCGCGCCGATAACCGGATCGAGAACCGGGATCGCTGGCACCTGTAGCCGGCGGCAGCCCTCCTGCAACAATTGGCGAAGACTATCGTTCACCATTGTAAAGAGAACGACGCCCGGATTGGCCTCTACCCCGGCGATTACCCTTTCGATCTGGCTGCGCGTGCGCACCATACTCCAGACATGCTCGACGGCATGGGCATCATCAAATTGCACAAGGCAAGCGCGGGCCACCGAGTGGACAGTCTCGCCCGTAGAATCCGACACCAGATGAAGGTGAAAGCGGGTAGCATCAGCCCCAGCCGGGCCGATTGAGTTATCCCCGCGCCGATGTGGATCAAAGGACGATCTCTTGAGGAAACTGACTTGACCCTCGCTCATGGTTGGAAACCTTCCCCATTTGGCCTCGGTCACCCATCTATCTCACCAGGCCGGGATCAACCTTGTTCCCAGCTTGTGGAAAGCGCGAACGAACAATCTCCCGTTCAGTTCTCACCATCTGTGTATTTTCTCAACAACATAGCATTCTCAAACCGATGAGAGGAATTTTTCATCGTTATCCACAGCTCCCCGATATGACCCCCGAATACCAATAAACAGAGGAAAGCCCTGAATAGAATCACAATCCTCGATATCCACAGACATCTTCTTAAACTACCTTCTTATGATACAAATAGAGAGATGAAGAGGGTAACCGCTTGGTGCGAAAGCAAGACATTAAACCTCTGCTGAGGGCGCTTGCCGGCGAGACCTTGGCCACTCCGCCATGGTGGTTAATGCGTCAAGCAGGACGGTACCTGCCCGAATATCGCCGTCTCCGTGTCAAAGCACGGAGTTTCATTGAGCTTTGCTTGACCCCGCCCCTTGCAGCCGAGCTGACCTTACAGCCCATACGGCGCTATCGCATGAGCGGCGCCATTATCTTCTCCGACATACTGATGCTGCCTTTTGCGCTTGGACAAAAGCTGGAGTTTAGAGAAGGAGAAGGGCCGGTACTCGAACCGGTTGAGGATGCAGCTGGGATTTCTCAGCTCGATTTAGCCCGGGCGCTTATGAAGCTCGAGCCGGTGCTGGAAACGGTTCAGCGGGTCAGTGAAGCGCTCGACCCCTTCACCGCACTGATCGGCTTTGCCGGGGCGCCTTGGACGGTTGCGACCTACATGGTCGAAGGGGGAGGCAGCCGCGACTTCCGGCGGGTCAAGAACTGGGCTTATCACGATCCGTTAGGCTTTGCCGCTTTGATTGAGATGCTCGTGGGAGGCACGACAGAGTATCTAGCGGCTCAGATCCAGGCTGGCGCTGAGGTCGTGCAGCTTTTTGACACTTGGGCTGGCGTATTGCCGGAACTAGCCTTCGAGCGGTGGGTCATAGAGCCTACCAAAAGGATCGTCACCGGATTGAAGGACCGGTTTCCTGATTGTCCGGTTATCGGGTTCCCGCGGGGGGCCGGTGTCCTGTACGGGCGCTATTTTCGGGAGACCGGGGTCAACGGGATTAGTTTCGATACCGCGGTCCCGAGCTGGTACGCCCATGAAAACCTGCAACGGCACGGGACGGTTCAGGGAAATCTGGACCCGGTATTGCTGATAGCGGGCGGGATGGCTCTCAGGAACGCCGTCGCAGACCTTCGCCGGACACTCGGGCGCGGCCCCTTCATTTTCAATCTCGGGCACGGTGTGCTGCCGGGAACGCCGCCTGAGAATGTAGCGGCTCTTGCTTATATGCTCAGCAAACCGATGGACGTTTGAGATTGCCGCGCGTTGCGGTTGTACTGATGAACCTCGGCGGGCCGGACAGTCTGGAATCTGTAGGGCCGTTCTTGTTCAACTTGTTTAGCGATTCGGCCATTCTGCGGCTCCCGACCCCGCTGCGTTTGCCACTAGCGCGGCTGATTTCGTGGCGCCGCAGCCCGGTCGCGAGGGAAATCTATCGCAAGCTCGGCGGGAGCTCGCCATTGCTCGCTAACACCGAGGCGCAGGCGAGGACACTCGAGGAAACTCTCGGACCGGGATTTCGTTGCTTTGTCGCCATGCGCTATTGGCGGCCATTGAGCGAAGAAACTGCCCGCGAGGTCGCGAATTGGGCGCCGGAAGAGGTTATTTGTTTGCCGCTTTACCCGCAATTCTCGACAACGACGACGGCGTCTTCGCTCAAAGCCTGGCATGATGCCGCAGCGCGTCACGGTATTACTCGGCGCGCGCACGCGGTCTGCTGTTATCCCACTGAACCGGGCTTTATTGCGGCGATGGCACGGTTGATCGGAGTGACGCTCGACGTGGCCGCTGCTCACGGTCTCCCTCCTCGCTTGCTGCTGACCGCACATGGCTTGCCGAAGAGGCTTTTGGGCGGCGGCGAACCGTACCCGCGCCAGGTTGAAGCGACGGCGGCAGCGGTTATCGCGGCTTTGGACCGGTCCGGCCTCGACTGGCGTGTGTGTTATCAGAGCCGCGTAGGGCCGCTGGAATGGATCGGTCCAGCCACAGACGACGAAATCCGCCGCGCTGGTGAGGAAGGCGCACCCCTTGTCGTGGCGCCGATCTCGTTTGTCTCCGAGCATTCGGAGACTTTGGTGGAGCTCGATATCGACTATGGCGACCTAGCAAAAGTCTCGGGTGTGCCGGCGTATTACCGTGTTCCGACGGTCGGCACTGAGCCCGAGTTTATCGAATCGCTTGCCGGCCTCGTGGCTCGGGCTCGTGGGTCCGATCGGGTTGGCAGCTGTTTTTCTGTCCAGCCATACTGTGCACCGTCCGGGACTACTCTTTGAATCTCTGGCTTTCCGGCGCCTATCCTTGGATCAAGTCGCTGCACATTATCAGCATGGTCGCATGGATGGCGGGATTGCTTTATCTGCCGCGCCTCTATGTCTATCACTCGATGGCGCCAACCGGATCGGATCGCTCAGAAACCTTCAAAGTCATGGAGCGTCGGCTGCAGCGTGGCATCATGAACCCCGCGATGGTCGCGACTTGGGGTCTTGGGCTCCTACTTGCCGCGACCCCTGGTGTCGTCGACTGGCATATGGGTTGGATCTGGGCAAAGCTGAGCTTGGTAGTCGCTCTAACATTATTTCACGTCTTGCTTGCTCACTGGCGCGAAACCCTTGCCGTCGATCGTAACCGTCACTCGACCCGGTTTTTCCGAACGATCAACGAGCTTCCGACAGTGGCGCTCATCGCGATTGTCGTGCTCGTCGTTGTCAAGCCATTTTAGTCGGCATTCATGCGGGTGCCATCTACTAAGGCCTTGTAATTCCATTTGACTAGCTTATCTGAAATTGCTAAAGGGATTGTCGTGCCGGTAAACGGTTCCTCCTGCCAACCTCTGTCAATATTCGCCTGAACCTTAGAGCCTGCTGAGAGCGTTCTCTGCAGGAGCCCCCTCCGACAGGCGCCCTTCCCCTCATCTCAACGCGATCGTCCATGAACCTACAGGAACTGAAGCGTAAAACCCCGGCGGAACTTTTGGCTTTTGCTGAAGAGCTGGAAATCGAGAACGCGTCCTCGCTTCGTAAGCAGGACATGCTTTTTGCAATTCTCAAGCAGCTTGCTGAAAATGAAGTGCCGATTTCCGGTGATGGTGTACTTGAAGTACTATCTGACGGGTTCGGATTTTTGCGATCGCCCGAAGCGAATTACTTGCCTGGCCCCGATGACATCTATGTAAGTCCGAGCCAGGTTCGGCGCTTTGGCCTGCGAACAGGTGATACCGTCGAGGGCCAGATAAGGTCGCCGCGTGACGGTGAGCGCTACTTCGCGTTGCTCAAAGTGAACGCGATAAATTTCGACGAGCCTGATCGCCTGCGCCAGCGGATTAACTTCGATAATCTGACGCCGCTTTATCCCGAAGAAAAGCTGGGACTCGAATTCGATGATCCGACGCGCAAAGACCTGACCACCCGCGTCATCGACCTGATCACTCCTCTCGGTAAGGGCCAGCGGGCGCTGATCGTGTCACCGCCGCGCGCCGGCAAGACCGTAATGCTGCAGAATATCGCTCATGCGATCATGGCCAACCACCCGGAGGTTTATCTGATCGTGCTGCTGATCGACGAGCGGCCCGAAGAAGTAACCGACATGGCTCGCTCGGTTCGCGGTGAGGTGATCAGCTCGACCTTTGACGAGCCTGCTCAGCGCCACGTTCAGATCGCCGAGATGGTGATCGAGAAGGCAAAGCGCCTGGTGGAGCACAAACGGGATGTCGTCATCCTGCTCGATTCGATCACGCGTCTCGCGCGCGCCTATAACACCGTCGTCCCGTCCTCGGGCAAGGTATTAACCGGCGGCGTCGACGCCAACGCATTGCAGCGGCCGAAACGCTTTTTCGGTGCTGCCCGAAACATCGAGGAAGGCGGCTCGCTGACGATCATCGCAACCGCGCTGATCGACACCGGCTCGCGTATGGACGAGGTCATCTTCGAGGAGTTCAAAGGCACCGGCAATTCGGAAATCAGTCTCGACCGCAAGGTTGCCGACAAGCGCACCTTCCCGTCGATCGACATTACCAAGTCCGGCACCCGCAAGGAAGAGCTGCTCGTCGATCGCGGTGTCCTGTCCAAGATGTGGGTATTGCGCCGCGTGCTGACGCCAATGGGTACCGTCGATGGTCTCGAATTCCTGATCAACAAACTGAAAGAATCGAAGAGCAACGCCGAGTTCTTCGATGCAATGAATACTTAAGTGCAGGAATGGGATTGCTTCGCTGCGCTCACAATGAACGGTGCTGTTATTGTGAGGCGCGAAGCGACAAAGCAATCTCGATGAGTTGAGCGCTACACCGTCAGCACAGTTGATCCCGTCGTTTTCCGGCCTTCGAGGTCACGATGCGCCCGTGCGGCCTCGCGTAGGGGATAGGTTTGGTTGATTGAAAGCTTCACCGCCCCGCTCTGCACGACCGCGAACAACTCTTTGGCGGCGCTTAGCAAATCCTCGCGGCTTGCGGTGTAGGTGTTCAGTGTCGGCCGGGTCAGAAACAGCGAGCCCTTCGCTGCGAGGATGCCGATGTCGACGGGTCCGATGGCTCCTGAGGACTGACCGAAAGAAACCATGAGCCCAAGCGGTGCGAGGCAGTCGAGCGACTTGTAGAACGTATCTTTACCGACAGAATCGTAGACTACCGGCAACTTTTTGCCCTGGGTTATCTCGGTGACCTTGGCAACAAAATCTTCTTGCTTGTAGAGGATCGGGTAGTCGCAGCCATTTTTCTTGGCGAGTGCCGCCTTTTCTTCATCACCGACCGTGCCGATTACGGTGGCCCCGAGATGCTTCGCCCATTGGCAGACGATGAGACCGACCCCGCCTGCCGTGGCGTGGATCAGGATCGTCTCGCCGCGCTTCACCGGGTGGGTGCGCCGAACGAGATACCAGGCGGTCATACCCTTCAGCATCATCGCCGCAGCCTGATGGTCGGTGATGCCGTCGGGTACTGGAACGAGCCGGTCCGCCGGCATGACCCGCTCCTCGGCATAAGCGCCGATTGGCCCACCGGCATAAGCGACGCGGTCGCCCGGCCTCAGTCCGCTGACACCGGGCCCTACCTCCTCGACGACGCCGGCCCCCTCCGAGCCAAGCCCGCTCGGCATCGGCAACGAATAAAGGCCGCTACGGTGATAAGTATCGATGTAATTGAGCCCGACAGCGGTATGCCGCAGGCGGACCTGGCCCTGACCTGGTTTTCCAATATCCACCTGCTGCCATGAAAGGACGTCGGGGCCGCCGGGTTTCTCGAAACGGATCGCGTGCGCCATGGCCTGCTCCTGTGGGTTTTGAAGAAGGTGGAACGCTAGCGTACTCGGCTGAGAGTTTCGAGCAAACTCTCCGGGTCGGTGATCGGCAATGAGCAGACCGGGCCCTCGCACACATAGGCGGCGGGCTTGCCGTCGACTGAACCCTTCCCGGCGGCGGGATGGCCGGGAGGAAGCGAGCCGCCAGAGGACAAGCGCAGAACTATCCGGTTCGGCAGTGAGGCATTGTAAACGGCACGGAGC
>JBARIB010000521.1:0-2164 GCA_049799535.1 Allostellaceae bacterium
CGTCACGCTGGCCTCCCGAAACCTAACCGGGTCCGTTCCACTCGCGCAATTTCGGCAGCAGGGATCTCGCGCTCTCGGTTTTCGCTCCAGCCGAACACCAGCATCGTGACCGCAACAGCGAGCAGGCCCAGGATTGCCAGCCACCAGATTTGCCAGATCAGCGAAAAGCCGGTTATCACCGCGAAAAAGGCGATAACAAAGCCGATGGGACTATTGCGCGGCATCTCGATGGTTTCATAGGCGGGTTCGGCTGGGGTCAGTCCCGGGGCCAGTCCCCGCCGCTTCATCTCCCAGAAGGCGTCGATCGTCTCGACTCTGGGCAGCACTGCGAAATTGTAGGCCGGCGGCGGCGACGAGGTCGACCACTCCAGGGTGCGACCGTTCCAGGGGTCGCCGGTCAGGTCGAGGCGCTGCTCGCGCGTCCGGATGCTGACATAGAGCTGCACGATCTCGCACAGAATGCCGAGAAAGATGACGATGGCCCCGGCCTCCGCGACCAGCAGCAGCGGCTGCCAGCTCGGATCCGGGATGTGCTGCAGGCGCCGGGTCATGCCCATCAGGCCCAGCTGATAGAGCGGGAAGAAGGCGAGATAAAAGCCAACGAGCCAGCACCAGAAGCTGGCCTTTCCCCACCGCTCGTCGAGGGTGAACCCGAACGCCTTCGGGAACCAGTAATTGATCCCTGCCAGAGCGCCAAACACGACGCCGCCGATAATGACGTTGTGAAAATGGGCGACCAGGAACGTGCTGTTGTGCAGTATGAAATCGACCGGCGGCACTGCCAAGAGAACGCCGGTCAAGCCGCCGATAACGAAAGTGACCATAAACCCGACCAGAAAGAGGACCGGTGTTGTGAATACGATCCGGCCGCGGAACAGCGTGAACAGCCAGTTGAAGACTTTGACGCCGGTCGGCACCGCGATGATCGACGACATGATGCCGAAGAACGCGTTAACATCGGCGCCCGCCCCCATCGTAAAAAAGTGATGCAACCAGACCATGAAAGAGAGGATGCAGATCCCCAAGGTCGCGAGCACCATCGAGCGGTAACTGAACAGCCCCTTGCCGGAAAACGTCGCGGCGACCTCGGAGAAGACGCCGAACGCCGGCAGGATCAGGATGTAGACTTCGGGATGGCCCCACGCCCAGAACAGATTGACATACATCATCTGGTTGCCGCCGGCGTTATTCGTAAAGAAATGCATGCCGAGATAACGGTCGAGCAACAGCATCACGAAGGTCGCGGTCAGGACCGGGAACGCCGCGACGATCAACAGATTTGAGGCGAGTGCGGTCCAGCAGAACACCGGCATGCGCATATAGGTCATGCCGGGTGCACGCAATTTGAGGATCGTGGTCACGAAATTGACGCCGGTCAGCAAGGTACCGATGCCCGAGATCTGCAATGACCACAGGTAATAATCGACGCCTTCATCGGGGGAAAAGGCGAGTTCCGAGAGCGGCGGATAGCCCATCCAGCCGGTGCGCGCGAAGCTGCCGATAACGAGCGACACATTGATCAGCAGCGCGCCCGTTGCGGTCAGCCAAAAGCTGACCGAGTTCAGAGTGGGGAAGGCGACGTCGCGCACACCGAGCTGCAATGGCACGGCAAAGTTCATCAGCCCGATGACGAGCGGCATCGCCACGAAAAAGATCATGATCGAGCCGTGCGCCGAGAAGATCTGATCGTAGTGATCAGGCGGCAGGTATCCCTGGGCGTTGCCGACCGCGATTGACTGCTGCGTCCGCATCATGATCGCGTCGGAATAGCCGCGCAGCAGCATGACCAGCCCGAGAATGATGTACATGACGCCGATGCGTTTGTGGTCGACGCTGGTGATCCACTCGCGCCATAGATAAGGCCACCAGCCCTTGACGGTGACAAGCGCGAGAACCGCCAGGATGACGAGGCCGACCGCTCCCATCGCGTATAGCGGGAGCGGCTGGTCCAGCGGGATTGCCGCCCAGGTGAGTCTCCCCAGCATCTCAACCTCCCGCCTGCTGCGCCGGCGGACACCAAGCCCCGGCGGCGCGCGCCTTTCCAGGACCCGCCGCCGTTTGCTCGATGATGCGGTCGAACAGCTTCGGCTCCACCGAACGATAGGTCGTCGGCGGCACGGCTATGCTCGGCTTTGCCAATGCGGCGTAGGCGGCCTCGTCGAGC
>JBARIB010000522.1:0-15175 GCA_049799535.1 Allostellaceae bacterium
GCCGCGTCCGGCCTCCGATACGGTCGAGATTTTGCCGGCCCCCGAAGTCGAAGAAAACGAGCCGGCGCTGGTGGAAGCCCGTGCCGCTTGGCCCGTCGAAATACAATCAGCTGCGATTGAAACGGCGAGCCTGCCTGCTCTCGCAGGCGATCCACCAACAGCGAACGCGAGCATGACTGAGGCGAGCGCAGGCGAGCATGTCAGCTCGGCGCGTGATGACAACGCCGAATCTAGCGCTCAGGATTCGCAAGCGATCCACGAAGCAGCGCGCGAAGAGGCATCAGCCGAGTTGGCACCTCCACCTACCGCCGAGGTTGAGCAGGGAGTGTCATACGCCAGCAATACTGAATCGGCTTCAGAGAAGGCAGCCGCCATGGTCGAAGTGGAGGAGAAGCTGGAGCCGGCACATCCCATCCAAACCGTGACCGAAAAGCCGGCGAACCCACGTCGCGGCTGGTGGCAACGTCTGATCCAGCCGTAGCTGCTCGCCGGCTGCCCTGCCTTCGCCTCAATTCTGCTCTTGATTGATGGGCGACGGCAGCGCAGGCCCCGACGCTCCTCGGTATTCGAGGTAGGCCAAGTGAGACCTCGGTTCTTAAATCGAACCACCACGGTCGTTTTGGCGATCGCACTGGTTATCGCCCATAGCACCGCCGAAGCGGCGAATTTTATTCGGGACACGGAGATCGAAGCCGATATTCGGACGCTGGTGACGCCGATCTGGAAGGCAGCGGGGCTCGAGCCGAGCGCGCTCCACGTCTATCTCGTCGAAGACAAACAGATCAATTCCTTCGTTGCCGGCGGCCAGAACGAATTCATCAACACCGGATTGATCATGCGCGCCGAAACTCCGAACCAGCTGATCGGGGTATTGGCGCATGAGACCGGCCATATCGCCGGTGGGCACCTGACGCGCTTTCAAGATGCGGCGCGGAACGCCAGTATCGAGGGGATCATCGCGATGGTACTCGGCGCCGCTGCGACGATCGCCGGAAGAGGAAGTGGCGGCGGCGGGGCCTTGCTCGGGGCTCAGGGCGTTGCTGAACGCGCCTTTATGCAATATTCGATCACGCAGGAAGCCTCCGCCGACCACGCGGCTATGACCTTTCTCGATGCGAGCGGCCAGTCTGCGCGCGGTCTCCTTCAGTTCTTCCATATCCTTCAGGGGGAGGAGATGCTTGCCGGCATCCGTGAGGATCCGTATCTGCGCACGCATCCGTTGACCTCCGAGCGGATCGACTATGTCCGCAACCACGTCGAGCACTCGCGCTTCTCGAACGTTCCGGATTCTCAGACCAACATCGACCTGTTGAAACGGATAAAGGTCAAGCTCGACGCCTTCATCTCGCCCCCTTTGTCGACACTCGCGGCCTATCCCGAGAAGGACCAATCGGTTCTCGCGCGCTATGCACGGGCGATCGCCTATTATCGAATCCCGAAGCTGGACAAGGCTCTACCGACCATCGATGGGCTGATCCGGGATTATCCGAACGATCCGTACTTTCGCGAGCTCAAGGGGCAGATGCTGTTCGAGAACGGTCGCATAACAGACGCCGTCCAACCTTACGAGGAAGCAGTCCGCCTCGCTCCCGCAGCGCCGTTGCTGCGCATTTCCCTCGCTCAGGTATACATCGAATCCAACGATCCCAAGGTGAACAAACGCGCCATCGCCTATTTGAACGATGCCCTGCGCACCGAGGACAAGGAAACCCAAGCGTGGCACTTGCTGGCAACCGCTTACGGGCGTGACAACCAGATCGGCATGGCGGCCTTGGCGCTGGCCGAGGAAGGGCTTGCCGCGGGAAAAAAGAAGGACGCCCAACAGCAGGCCCTGCGGGCCAAGGCTCTATTGCCGAAAAACTCCGCCGGCTACAACCGCGCTGACAACATCCATCGCGAGGCGGAGCATATCGATGATTCAGGGGGGGGCCTGGTAAACATACATTGATCGGAGCGGACATCGTCCTAATCCCATTTTTGTGCGGAGTATCTGTCGTAATGTTGTATCGTGCGGCACTTGTAGCCTTTGCCCTGGCCTGCTGGCTCATCGCCGCTTCGCACGCTCAAGCGATAAGGGCGGCGGAAATTCCATCCGCCCAGCGCGAGGCCATCGAGGCCATCATTCACGATTATTTGATGAAAAATCCCGACGTTCTGATCGAGGCGCTGCGCGGCGCAGAGGATAAGCTCGATCGTGAAGCCGACGCGAAGGCGACAAAGATCCTGACCGACCGGCACGGCGAGATCTTCGACGACCCTGCGACGCCGGTGGGCGGCAACCCGCGGGGCGATGTCACGATCGTCGAGTTCTTCGATTATCGCTGCCCATACTGCAAGCAGGTGCTGCCTGCCCTGCAAACATTGCTGACTGAAGACCACCAGCTGCGGTTCATCTACAAGGAAATGCCCGTTCTCGGACCCCAATCGGTTGTCGCCGCCCGAGCCGCCTTAGCGGCCCAGCGGCAGCACAGGTACGAGGCCTTTCACACGGCGATGATGGCGACTAAGGGTCAGATCACTGATGAAACCATCTACAGAGTCGCCGCATCAGTGGGGCTAGATGTCGACCAGCTCAAAAAGGACATGGCCAAGCCGGAGATCGAGAAAGCGCTGAAAGCCAACTTGGCGCTTGCCGACGCGCTCAATATCCGTGGAACGCCCGGCTTCATCATCGGCGAACACATCGTCCCCGGCGCGCTCGACATCGATGCCCTGAAGAACATGGTCGCCGAGGCGCGGAAGGGCTAAGCCGCGTCACGTGGGCTCGTAATCCGGCTGATTGCGCGGGTGCGCCGCCTCGAAGGCTTCCACCCGCATACAGTTCTCGTAGATGCGAGCGAGAGTTGGATATGGCGCGAGATCGAGCTGGTAGCGCTCGGCGTTGACGACCTGCGGCACGAGTGCGATGTCGGCGATTCCGGGTGAATCGCCGTGGCTGAACCTACCGGTCCGGGTATCGCTCGCCAGGAGCGGTTCAAGCGCGTCAAATCCTGCCGCGATCCAATAATTATACCATTTTGCGATCGCCGTTTCGTCCTGGCCCAGCTGGTGAATCAGATAGCGAAGCACACGCAAATTGTTGATCGGGTGAATATCGCACGCAACGATATCAGAGAGCGCGCGGACGCGGGCGCGGTCCGCCGCGGCCTGCGGTAATAGCGGCGGCTCGGGATGGAGTTCGTCGAGGTATTCGATGATCGCCAATGATTGAATAAAGATCCGTCCTCCCTCCTCGAGTGCCGGGACTAGGCCCTGGGGATTGAGACCACGGTAATTGGGCTTGCCTTGATCATTGCGCCGCAGATGGATTGGCAGGGTGTCGTAATCGAGTTTCTTCAGATTGAGCGCGATACGGACCCGAAACGCGGCAGAGGAACGAAAATAGCTGTAAAGCTTCATCACGAAACCCTCTCGTCGGGAGCCAGCGCGGTCTCAGTATCGGCGGCGGACTCGACCGCTTCAAGACCCGATCCCGGCGGCTCATGCGCAATCGACCGCTACTGACGCTCCCAATTAGTCCCTCGCCGCCGAGATTGAGGAATTCAAGCTACCGGCCCGTCTCAGCCAGCCGAAGAACATCTGCCGCGCTCATTCCATTCTGCCTCATCGCTCTGATCGTTAGTGCGCCATCGCGCTTTGACAGGCGGCGGCCCGACGCATCGGTCAAAAGCGGATGGTGCCGGTAGCGGGGCGTCGGCAGGTCGAGCAGAGCCTGCAGCAAGCGATGGATGTGGGTCGCTACCCCGAGATCCTCGCCACGGGTTACCAGTGTCACTCCTTGGATCGCGTCATCGACGGTCACCGCAAGGTGATAGCTTGTGGGGATCTCCTTCCGGGCGAGGACGACATCACCGAGCAACGCAGGATCCGCATGTCTCCGGTGTTCCCCCTCGAGCCATTCCAGAGATCCGGCCTGTGTAAAGGCGCGGCGGATATCGAGCCGCCAGGCGTAATCGAGGCCCGCGCGCTGCCTGGCCACAACCTCCTCTGCGCCAAGACCCCGGCAGGTGCCCGGGTAGGGTGGGCCCGCCGGCCCGTGCGGGGCCCCACCGGCAGCCGCTATCTCGGCCTGGATCCCGCGGCGTGTGCAGAAGCACGGATAGAGTACCCCCATCGCGGTAAGACGATCGAGCGCGTGGCGGTAATCCTCGAGGTGCTCCGATTGCCTGCGCACCGGCCAATCCCAGTCGAGGCCGAGCCAATCCAGATCCTCAAGGATCGCGAGCGCGTAAGCCTCGCGGCAGCGGGTTCGGTCGATATCTTCGAGCCGGAGCAGAAACCGTCCGCCTTCCCGACGCGCCGCACGCCATCCCTCAAGCGCCGAGCGGACGTGCCCAAGATGCAGATAACCGGTCGGGCTGGGAGCAAACCGGGTCACCGTGGCGCTGGAAGCCGCTGTGGATGACATCGTCGCCCTCTCTGGGCTAGTTTGCCAGACTGCGTTCGGTATCGGAGCCTCGGTCGATGATGCAACGTCTATCCGGGCCCTCTCGGCCGCCCGCTGCGGGCGGCAAGCCCCGCCGCCTCGTCATACTGTTGCACGGCCTGGGTGCGGATGGTAACGACCTGATCGGCTTGGTGCCCCATTGGGCGCGGCTGGTGCCCACCGCCGAATTCTTGTCGCCGAACGCACCGTTTCCCTGCGACATAGCGCCGTTTGGCTATCAATGGTTCAGCTCGCAGGATCGCAGCCCCAAAGCGGTGTTGGGCGGTATACGGGCCGCGACCCCGATCCTCAACACGTTTATCGATGAGGCCTTAGGGGAGCGCGGGCTCAGCGACAGTGATCTGGCGCTGGTCGGCTTCTCCCAAGGCACGATGATGTCGCTCTACGTGAGCCTCCGCCGCGACCACCCGGTCGCGGGCGTGATCGGCTTCTCGGGCAGGCTGATCGCGCCCGAATTGCTGCCGGGTGAAATCCGCTCCCTTCCACGGATGCTGCTCATCCACGGTACCGATGACCCGCTCGTTCCCTATAGCTCGCTCGCAACGGCGGAAGCGGCTCTGAAAGCCGCCAACGTCCCGGTCGAAACGGTAACGTGTTTTGGCGTCCAGCACTCGATCGACGAATTGGGCCTGCGCCGCGGCGGTCTATTTCTTCAAGAGGTGCTCAGTGAGACGAGGTCTTGACGAGACCGTCGGCAGCGACAAGCGGCTCGATGATCCCGAGCATCTTCGGTGAATCCCAGTCCGCCGCGCCTTCGACCCGGCCGAGCACTTTTCCTTCGCGATCGATTAGCACGCTGGTTGGCAGACCCCGTACATTCAAGGCATGGCCCACTTCGCTCTTTGGATCGACAAAGAACTTAACCGATTTGAGCCCGAGCTTGGTAATGAACGGCTCCACTATCTTGCTGCCGCCCCGATCCTCAGACACGGCGAGTACCGCCAGTCGCTCGCCAAAATGGGACTGCAGCCGGTCGAGCGACGGCATCTCGCGCAGACAAGGCGCGCACCAAGTAGCCCAAAGGTTGACCACTACGAGCTTACCCCGAAAATCCGTCAGGGGAACGGTGTCCCCGGTTATCTCGCCGAACGTTATTGCGGGAGCCGGAGAAGGTTGGGCAGAGCGCATGAACTCGCCGAGGGTGGTTCGATCCCGCAAGTCCGTTTCTACTTCGGCTGCTGATCCATGACCCGATGATGGGAGGAGCACGATCATCATAATTGCGACAGAACGCCAATTCATACTCTCGCTCTTTCACTGCGTGCGAGACGGCCGCTCATGATACGGGCGAAGAAGCCAGCCGACGACGGGACCATCCCGATGGCCAATTCCGCTTGGGGGGGCCGCTTTGGAGGTGGCCCGGCTGAAATTATGCGCCGCATCAATGCCTCGATCGATTTCGATAAACGCCTTTATGCCGAAGACATTGCTGGTTCGAAGGCGCATTGCGCGATGCTCGTCGCACAGAACATCCTCTCGCCGGAAGATGGCGACTCGATCACAGCTGGTCTAGAGCAGATCAAGTCAGAGATTGACAGCGGCAGCTTCGTGTTCAGCGCCGAGCGCGAGGATATTCACATGAATATCGAGGCACGCCTCGCCGAATTGATCGGCCCGGTCGCGGGACGGCTTCATACCGGCCGTTCACGGAACGATCAGGTGGCGACCGATATGCGTCTGTGGCTGCGCGCCGCGATGGACGACCTCGATCAGGCGATGCGCGAACTGCAGCAGGCACTTATCGATCAGGCAGAAGCCGAAGCCGGTACGGTAATGCCGGGCTACACCCATCTGCAGATTGCCCAGCCGGTAACTCTGGGGCACCTACTCCTTGCCTATGTCGAAATGCTGGGGCGCGATCGTGACAGGCTCGCCGATTGCCGCCGCCGGCTAAACGAGTGCCCGCTCGGCGCGGCGGCACTCGCTGGCACATCGTTTCCGATAGACCGGTACGCGACAGCCGCTGCGCTCGGCTTTGACCGCCCCTCGGCAAACTCGCTCGACGCAGTATCAGACCGCGATTTTGCGTTGGAGTTTCTCGCTGCCGCGGCGATCGCAGGCATGCATCTCTCTCGCTTCGCCGAGGAGATCGTAATTTGGTGCAGCAGCGAATTCGGGTTCGTGAGGCTCAGCGACGCCTTCACGACTGGCAGCTCGATCATGCCGCAAAAGCGCAATCCCGATGCCGCCGAGCTGGTTCGCGCCAAAACCGGGCGGCTGAACGGCTCCCTTGTTGCATTGCTGACGGTCATGAAAGGCTTGCCGCTCGCCTATGGAAAGGACATGCAGGAGGATAAGCCGCCGGTTTTCGAGGCCGTCGAAGCGCTCGGGCTTTCTCTCGCCGCGATGATTGGTATGGTGCGCGACATGCGACCCGACCGAGAGCGGCTGCGGGCTGCCGCCGAACACGGCTTCGCAACCGCTACCGACCTTGCCGACTGGCTCGTGCGGGTCGCCGGCCTGCCGTTCCGGCAGGCCCATCGCGCGAGCGGTCAGATCGTCAAGCGGGCCGAAGATCTCGGCTGCAATCTCGCGGATATGCGGCTCGAGGATTTGCAGGCGGTCGAACCTTCGATCAGCGCTGCCGTGTATGACGTCTTGGACGCCGAGCGCTCGGTGGCGAGTCGCACCAGCCTCGGGGGTACTGCTCCGGAGCGTGTGCGCGCTGCGGCGCGAGAAGCGCGCAATCGGTTCTTACGATGAGCGGCCGTTCAAGGACGGCAAGACCCGTTTCCACCCGGCCCTGTGGGTTGCAGCATCACGGCCCCGCCGCGCTGGGGACGAGGCAGTCGCGCCCTGGGATGAGGGTAGGGCTGCCGCGCAGCATTACCCTGTCACTTCTGATTCTGTCGTTGGCGCTGGCCGGGTGCGGCAAGAAAGGCTCGCCGCAACCACCGCCCGACGTACCCAATACCTATCCGCGGCCTTATCCGAGTGAGTGAGATCTTCCCTTATCGCAACGGTGAGCTTTACGCCGAAGAGGTTCCGATCTCGCGAATCGCGGGGGCGGTCGGCACCCCTTTCTATCTGTATTCGGCAGCCGAATTCGCCGCCCAATTTAGGCGGTTTATCGACGCCTTTTTGCCCGAGCGGCCGCTCATCTGCTACGCAGTGAAAGCGAACTCCAACCTCGCCGTTTTGCGCCACTTCGCGGGCCTGGGCGCCGGCGCCGACGTCGTATCCGAGGGCGAGTTGCGGCGCGCGCTCGCCGCCGGTGTGCCGCCACAAAAGGTCATTTTCTCTGGGGTCGGCAAGACGGCGCGTGAAATGGAGGCGGCTCTCGCCGCCGATATTCATCAGATCAATGTTGAATCGATACCGGAACTGCGCCGGCTAAGCGAGATCGCGAGCGCCCGGGGTCAGCTGGCGCGCATTGGTATAAGAGTAAATCCCGATGTCGGCGCAAACACTCATTTTAAAATCGCTACCGGGCGAAAGGAGAATAAATTCGGCATCGAACTGGACGAAGCCGTCGCCGCTTACCGGCTTGCGGACGAGCTTTCTGGCGTTGAGCCCGTCGGCCTCGCCGTCCATATCGGCTCGCAGATCACCGATTTGGACCCATACCGGCGGGCCTTTGAACGGGTCGCCGAGCTCGTGCTCCAATTGCGAAGGATCGGCTTTCCTATAGACCGCATGGATCTCGGCGGGGGCCTCGGCATCCGCTATCACGCCGAGCACCCATTCGAAATGGCGAGCTATGCCAAGCTAGTTCATGAAATATTCGGCCGGCTCGGCCTTAGGATCGCTTTCGAGCCGGGACGGGTGTTGTCGGCCTCGGCGGGGCTGCTTGTCTCTCGGGTTGTCTACGTCAAAGAAGGAAGCGCCAAACGCTTCGTAATCGTCGACGCTGCGATGAACGATCTGATACGGCCGGCGCTCTACAATGCGTGGCACGACGTCATGCCCATCCGCCTTCCGGGGCGCAATACTGCGCTCGCCCCCGCTGATGTCGTCGGACCCGTGTGCGAGACAGGCGATACCTTCGCGGTCGATCGCGACCTGCCGCCGTTTTCGGAGGGCGATCTTCTCGCGTTCACCGCGACGGGAGCTTACGGTGCAGTCATGAGCACGACCTATAACAGCCGTCTGTTGATCCCGGAAGTGCTGGTCTCCGGCAACCGTTTCGCGGTGATACGAGCGCGGCCCAGTTATGATGCGCTACTGTCCTTGGATACTATCCCTGACTGGCTCCCCGATGTGCCCGAAGAGCCGGAACGGAAACGAGGTGCCGCATGACGGGTCGCCTGCCGACAAACAGTACCCTTTTTATGATGCGGCTTCGCCTTGCCCGCGCGGCGCTGCTCTGGGAACGGGTCTGGCCTGAATGCTGGCCCGCAGCCGTCGCGCTCGGTGCGTTTCTGGTATTGGCGCTATTTGATTTTCTGCCTAATTTGCCCGGCTGGCTTCACGCAGCCGTGTTGCTCGGGCTCGTTGCCGCCCTCTGCGTCAGTGCGGTGGCGGTCTTTCGCAAGCTCGCTATCCCTAATCAATCTGCTGCACGCCGCCGGATCGAGCAGGCAAGCGGTCTCGCGCATCGGCCGCTAGAGGCGCTCGCGGATCGGCCGATTGGGGCCCTCGACGCGCAGGCAGCCGGGCTCTGGCAGGCTCACCTTCGGAGGATGGCGGCGGCGGCTCGCGATCTACGGATCGGGCTACCGAAGGCGAGCTTCGCACCACGCGATCAGCGGGGGCTGCGCGCGTTGCTGGCGATCTTGCTACTGCTCGGGGCCGTCGATGCCGGCGCCGATTGGCGTGATCGCCTCGTCCGGGCCGTCACGCCAGCGGTTACCGCTGGAGCTACCGCGGTCGCAGCGAGCCTGGATATCTGGGTGACACCACCCGAATATACCGGTCTGCCGCCGCAATTTCTTCGACCAGGAACACAGGAAATCGTCCGCATCCCGACCGGCAGCAAGCTTCTCGCGCAGGTGCATGGCGCCGGATCGACCCCACGCCTCGGAATCGACGGCGACAGCCGCGATTTCGAGGCCATCGACAAGCAAAACTTCCAAATATCGGCGACGTTGACGAGCGGCAAACAGCTCGAAGTGATTCAGTCCAGCACCGCGCTGGGCAAGTGGCAAATCGAGGTTATCCCGGACAATCCGCCCAAAGCCGAGTTCGCCAAGAACCCTGAGGGAACCAGCCATGCCGCTCTGCGCATCGATTACAAGGCCAGCGACGATTACGGGGTTGAATCCGTCAAGGCGGTGATCCGGCGCGACGGCGGTAATCCGGAAGAGACGATCGAACTCGAACTACCCTTGCCGGGCCTGCACCTCAAGGAAGCGCAGGCCACCAGCTACCACGATCTGTCACCGCATCCCTGGGCCGGTCTGGCGGTCGAAATCCGGCTTGTCGCCACCGACGCACTAGGACAGGCGGGCGAAAGCACGCCGGTGCATATGAAGCTTCCCGAGCGCAAGTTCGAACACCCGGTCGCCCGCGCGATCATCGATCAGCGCAAGGAACTGGCCAGCGACCCCAGCTCTCGATTGGCCGTCGCCGACACGCTCAGCGACCTGCGGGAGCGGCCTCAACTCTATCGTGACGACACGGTTGCCTTCCTCGCACTACGCCTTGCCGAAGAACGCCTGCGGCTCAATGACGACGTGACTTCGGTCGCGCAGGTCCAACAGCTTCTATGGGACACGGCGCTGCTTATCGAGGACGGGCACATGTCTTTGGCCGAGCGCGAGATGCGGCGATTGCAGCAGCAGCTCCAGGACGCGCTCGCAAAAAACGCACCCGACGAAGAGATCGAGCGCTTGATGAAAGAATTGCAGCAGGCGCTCGATCAGTACCTGCAGGCGCTCGCCGAGCAAATGGCGCGCAACCCGGAACAGTTCCAGCAGCCGATCGATCCCTCGAAGGTGATTTCCAGCCGCGACCTGCAACGCATGCTTGACCGCGCTCGTGACCTCGCACGCAACGGCGCCCGCGACCAGGCTCGCGAGATGCTGTCGCAGTTGCAGAACATGCTCGAAAACCTGCGCATGGCAAAACCCGGGGAAATGCCGCAGCAAGGATCGGGCCAGGCGCAACAGATGATGCGGGATATGCACGAGCTGATGCAGCGGCAACAGCAACTGCTTGACCGCAGCTTTCGTGCCCAGCAGCAAGGACAACAGGGCCAGCGTGGCCAGCAGGGCCGCACAGGGCAGCAACGGGGTCAGCAGCAAGGTGGCGACCAGCAGGATCCCAATGGCCAGATGGGCGATGCAGCCGGGCAGCAGGAGGGGCTCCGCCGCATGCTCGGCGACGTCATGCGACGCCTGGGCGACGGGCTCGGCGACATCCCCGAGCCGCTGGGCCGTGCCGAAAGGGCGATGCGGGACGCGACCCAGGCATTGCAGCGGAGAGAGCCGGGCGAGGCGATCGGCCCGCAGACCGAGGCGCTCGACCAACTACAGCAGGCGGCGCGAGATTTCGCGCAGCAGATGCAGCGCCGCATGCAAGGTCAACTGGGCAACCCCAATAACGACGAGGTTGGCGCTACCGACGGAGAGCCGCGCGACCGCGTCGAACGCGATCCACTCGGCCGCCCGCTGTCGAATAACGGCACTTATGATCAGGGCGACGTTAAGATTCCCGACCAGAATACCCTGCAGAAGGCCCGCGAAATCCTCGATGAATTGCGCCGCCGAGCCAGCGAGCGCTTTCGCCCCTCAATCGAGCTCGACTACATCGACCGACTGCTAAAGAGATTTTAGGCTTGACCGAAGGCAAATCTCCGCCTTGAATCGGCTAACCTTTCTCCTCGTGATGCCCGACTTGCGCGGGCATTCTGCAGACCCACCGTTTACGGAATTGTCGGATAATCGCCGGCAACAACGTCTTCAGGCGAATGCACGAGATATAATTAGGCAATGAATCGTCGGTCTTTTTTATACTCGTTAGCGGGGTGCATCTCGGCATGGCCATTGCGGGCGCGAGCGGTTGCGCGTCCGCCAGGGGCGCTGCGCCGGCTGCGGCTCGCTAATGCTCATACGGGCGAAACCTTCGACGGCGCTTATCGCAACGATAACGGCCCGATCCCGCGGGTGATCGACGAGCTCTGCGTCTTTTTGCGCGACCATCATTCCGGTGAGACGACGCAGATCGACGTCGGTGTTCTCGATTTTCTGGCCGATGTTCTCGATTCGGTCGGCCAGACCAGGGCGACGATCTTGTCGGCGTATCGGACCGCCGAAACCAATGCGATGCTCGCCCGCACGATGTTCGGCGTCGCCGAGCACAGCCAACATATCGTCGGCCGGGCCCTCGATGTGCGCGTTGACTCTAACCTTTCCGAGGCGATGACCAAGGCCCGAGCGATGCAGCGCGGCGGCGTCGGCTGGTATCCGCATTCAGGCTTTATTCACATCGACACCGGGCCGGTGCGAAACTGGACGCTCGATGAGCGCGGGCTCGACGGCCTTCTGGTGTTCGATGGTCAACACCTACGCCTGGTCGGCAGGTCTTTGGACGGTAAGAATCCGGCGGTACTTGGCGGCGGCGCCTGGCAGCCGCTTACCGTGATCCAGCGGCTCTCGTTGCAACGCCGGCTCGCAAGGGCGGAATTCCTCGCCCGCACCGTCGGCGGTCTGCACATCAACCCGTGACGGCAACGCCGATCAATTTGCCGACGCCAAAAGTCACGCCGGCCGCGGCGAATCCGATCACCAGCTGCCGCAATCCGGAAAACCACACGCCGAGACCGGTGAACAAGGTTGTGCCGGCCCCGATCAGGAACAATGCAGCGCCGCTCGCGGCCAGGCTGGCGATCACTGCCGGTGTTCCCGCCAACATGAAATAAGGCACCACCGGAAAAATCGCGCCGATAGCGAACAGAAGGAAAGACGTTCCTGCCGCGGCCCAGGCCGAGCCGCCGAGCTCTTCGGGATCGATCCCGAGCTCCTCGCGAACCAAGGTGTCGAGGGCCGTTTCCTTGTTGGCGATCAGCCGCTGCGCCAGCAATCTGGCCTGATCTTCCGGAAGCCCCTTCGCCTGATAGATCAGCGCCAGCTCCTCTTCCTCCTCTTCCGGCACCTGCTCAAGCTCGTCGGCTTCGGTTTTGATCTGCCGTTGGTAGGATTCGCGGGTCGTGCTGACCGACAGCCATTCCCCCAACGCCATCGAGCAGGCACCGGCCAAAAGACCGGCAAGGCCGGTGACGAGGATCGCGTTCTGCGCGAGATCCGCTCCGGCGACGCCCATCACGAGACTCAGATTGGAGCAAAGCCCGTCATTGGCGCCGAGCACGGCGGCGCGCAACGCGTTGCCGCCGAGGCCGCGGTGCCGGCCCTCGAGCCGCGCGATCGTCGCGCCGCTGAAAGCAGCAGGCGAGGGCGCCGACAAAGCCTCGATGATCCGGGCATGCGATCGCTCGGCTGCGGACAGTCCGCCGGCAACCGCTTCCGGTTGCGCGTCGTAGGTGCCGCTGTCCATCTGCTCGAGGGTGTTGATGGCAGGCAATACAAAAGCCGGGCCGAAACGTTTCGCCAGCCAAGCGAGTGCCCGCGTCCGGAAGCTCGGCCGCAGGCTGGGCACGCGCTGGCCGATCGCGCCCATTTTGCGCTTCCAGAATTCGGCATGAGCCTCTTCGACCGCGCCGAGCCGAGCGTAAACCTGCGCCAGCTCCGGGTTCCTCTCGGTCTGCGATAGCGTTCGGTAGAGCGCGGCGCCGTCGATCTCGCCCTGAAGATTGGCCGTGTAGCGGCGGCGGGCATTTTGTTCAGGCATCTCGTATTGCTTTCTGCAGGTCAGCCTAGCTCGTTCTTGTGAATCACGCCGTCTTTCATGATCAGCTTCAGATTCTTCACCGGATTGAGCAGAACGCGGACATCGGCGAGCGGGTCGCCGTCCAGGATCAGCAGATCGGCATAGGCGCCGGGTGCGATCGTGCCCAGTTTGCCCCTCTGCATCAGGAGTTCGGCGTTGATGGCCGTCGCGGAGCGGACGATGTCGGCGGCGCCGTCCAATTCCATCCGCATCTCGAATTCACGCAGCTGCGATTTTTGCGCTTCCGGTCCCCACAGATCGGTGCCGAACGCGATCGGCACGTTGTATTGCTTTGCCCAACGGTAGACTTGCCTGCCTCGCGTTACAGTCTGTTTGAGATTTTCGACGATCGACTGTGAGAGCTTCGTTTGCTTTGCGCTCTCGATGCGCTGTACCAAAGAGATGAAGGTCGGATCGAAGAAAGCGCCGTACTCGGCCATCATCGCGACTGTTTCTTCGGTGGCAAAATTGGCATGCTCGATCGAGCGCACCCCGGCCTTGAGGCAGCGGCGTATCCCTTCATCCGTATAGACATGCGCCATGACATAGGTGCCGCGGGCTTTGGCTTCCTCGACCGCAGTCTGCAATTCCGCCTCTGAATATTCGTAGAGCGTCGGATGCGACAGGGACGGAAAGACGACGCCACCCGATGCGAAGATCTTGAGTTGCGCGGCGCCCTTCCGCAACTCCTCCCGTGCCGCCTTGCGGACTTCGTCGACCCCGTCGGCAATCGCCGACATGACCGAAAACGGGCTGACGTGACCGCACGGGTCGATGAGTTCGTTGGGCGTGCGAAAATCGGCGCCGCCACCGGTCTGTGTCAGCGCTCTTCCCGAGTAATAAAGTCTCGGCCCCGTGATCGTGCCGTCGGCCAGCAGCCGGGCAATCGAGTAATCCGCACCGCCCGCCTCGCGAATTGTCGTGAAACCGTCCATCAGGCTGTTCCGTAAGTAATTCGAACAGGCCAACGCGATTTCAGAGGCGGCAACAGAAATATTCTTGGGGCTCAAGGTGAGCCCGGTGATATGCGCATGCGCGTCGATCAGACCCGGCATCAATGTCTTGCCCGAAACGTCGAAAACTGTCGCGCCGTCAGCATCGATCGGGGTCGCCGCGACCGAGTGGATGCGATTGCCCCGCACAAGGACATCAAAGGCGGGCTGCAGGCTCGAAAATCCGTCGAGCACGAGGTTGGCGTTTCTGAAGAGAATATCGGTCATCCTTGGCACCCCGGTTCAGCTGCTAACGCTCGTAGACCCTGATTTGGAGCGTCGGCCACGCGGGCTCTCCGATGCATCGTCGCCCGCCAGCTACGCTGCGGCCCCGTTGTGGGAGCGAGCTTTTGCTGCATCTGCAGCAAATCTGCAGCAAACGCTCTCGCCTGGGTTGAATAGACACTGCTGGTATTACGAATCTGCGCGACACATGGTAAATCGAACTCAACGAGATCTCCTCACGCGTCAGGGTCCGTGACGGATCGGAGGTATAGAACGCTAGAAAGGCAATTTTCAGGTCGTCATGATAGCACCAGCAAGGCGCGGCTTGGCGGCCTACTCAGCGCTACAAGTAAAGTCAAATGTCAGCTGGTGGCCTCAAAGCTGTGCTCTCGCGTCCTCGACCTGAATGGCTCAGGAGGGTGGACTCCTGTCCTTCGCCGACACGTGCGCGAACGGCGAGGTAGCGCCGATTCCGGTCGTTTGCAGGACCGCGGCCAAACCGCTGGGTTCGACCGAGGCTGTGGAAAAACGTGTCGTGCAAAGCGGGCGATGCGGTGTCTCCCGGCCATGACGGTCGAGACGCCCGTTGATCGATTGGCGCGTGCGGCCTGAGCGACGCGATCAGCGGTGCCACACCGAAGATCCTGATCATTCGCTTGAGGTTGTAGGCCAGGACGTGAAGGCTCATCTCAGTTCGCACCTTGTCGAGGGTCCGGGTCAGGAAGTGGGTGGCGCCCATCCAGGC
>JBARIB010000523.1:0-1654 GCA_049799535.1 Allostellaceae bacterium
GGCTTTGCCCTGGCCCACGCCGGTAAGGCCCAGCTCCTGATGCGGCAAGGCGACGTCGCGGCCGCGCGGGCGAGCCTGGCGGCAGCCAAGGAGGCAGCAGCCGGTCTGTCCGAGCGCGAGGCCAGCCACATCGGGTTTCTTGACCTTGTGTTCGCGGGCCGGATCGACGCCGCGATCGCCGCCTTGTACGCGCATCTGACGAAGTGGCCGTGCGACGCGCTGGTCGTCGCCAGTGCCGCAAACCCTAACGGCCTGATTGGTGGCTCCGGCCGCATCGGACAGAAGCATCAGATCGCGGTGCTGATGGATAGCCTCGCTCCGCATTACGGCGATGATTTTTGGTTCATGTCCTATCACGCCATGGCGCTGTCCGAGGATGGTCAGCTCCCGGCGGCCCGGGCGAAGATCGAGCAATCCGTGGCTGCGAACCCGAACAATGCGCATGGCGCGCATGGCTTCGCCCATGTTTGTTACGAGGGCGGTGAGCTGGAGGCGGCCCGCACCTTCCTGTCCTCGTGGCTCGCCACCTATCCGCGCGAGGGTTTTTTCTATGGGCATCTGAGCTGGCATCTCTCGCTCTGTGAAATCCTCGCCGGCAATTGGGCGGAAGCGTTGCGGCTGTACCGGGACGCCATCGCGCTCGACCGGCACAGCGGCGGGCCTCAGCAGAAAGTGTCGGATGGGTCGGCGTTTTTGTGGCGCTCCGAGCTCGCCGGCCACCCGCGGGACGCCGCGGCCTGGCGTGCGTTGTACGGCTACGCGAACAGCGCATTGCCGCGGCCGGGCAACGGGCTCGCGGATCTACACGTCATCCTGGTAGAGGCGGTGATGGGCGGTGACGCGGCGCTCGACGGACGTGCTCGGCAAATCGAGGAACTGGCGCGCGAGGGGCGTTACCCGTCCGGCTCTTACCTTCCGGCACTGGCCCAGGGCTTCGCGGCTTTCGAAACCGGGGATTTTTCCCGCGCGATCGAAGCGCTTGCGCCGCTCGCGGGGCAAAACGAACGCATAGGCGGCAGCCGCGCGCAGCACGACCTGATCGAGTTCACATTGTTGAGGGCCTGTATCCAGGCCGACCGACTGGAGGAAGCGCGGCGTCTGCTCAGCATGAGGAGGCCGGGTGCTTCCGGCGTTCCCGTCATGGGGGTTGCAGCAGTGCATTGACCCCGAGGTCACCGTTGGTCCCCGAATCCGGTCTATCGCTCGCGAGATGGGGGACTGCAGTGGGAGAAACTGGCCGTAGACATCGCCCCTGAGTGCTCCATTGGCACCCCCTTCGTCACCAGTGTCATAGTGGACCCCGACGATCATCGTATGGTCTGGGCGGGGGTCGAAATCGATGGCGTTTTCCGCAGCCGCGACGGTGGGGATACTTGGACGCATCTTGAGACGGGCTTGTATGATCCGATATTCACGCGGTGACGATCGCGGCGACGCAGCCCAAGCGCCTCTATGCCAGCACGGCACGCGAAGTGTCTACGAGCAGCAATCTGGGCGAGACCTGGCAGCCCTTGGGCATCAAGGAGAAATGGCCGCTGCCCTATGCCCGGGGGATGGCGGTCAAGGCCGATGATCCCGGCATGCTGTTCGCCGGGTGTGGGGAGACCACGACGGGTAAAAAGGGGCATGTGCTGCGCACCACAAACTTCGGGGA
>JBARIB010000524.1:0-1646 GCA_049799535.1 Allostellaceae bacterium
GCCGGCGATCGGGTTCTCGATGTCGGCTGCGGCACCGGTAGCCTCGCTCTCGCGTTGAGCCAGCGGCTTGAGCCGGCCGCCATCGTGGGCGTAGACATCGCGGCGCCTTACATCGCCCATGCGGCGACGCGATCCGCCGACAGACGGCTCAGCTTTCGTACGGGCGACGCCACGGCGCTCGATTGGCCATCTGATAGCTTCGATCGGTGTCTCTCGCTGCTGGCGCTCAATTTCATCTCGGATCCCGCTCGCGCGCTGGTCGAGATGGGCCGGGTAACTCGCTCGGGCGGCGCGATTGGCGCCGCGGTTTGGGATTTCTCAGGCGGATTAGTCTACCAGCGGATCTTCTGGGACACCGCCGCAGCGCTCGATCCCGAAGCGGATCGAGCCCGCGGCCGCCACTATTCGAGCCCACTGACCCGTCCGGGCGAACTTGCAACCGCCTTTCGCCAAGCGGGACTTGGCGATGTAAGCGCATGCTCCTTGACGATTCGGATGGAGTATCGCGATTTCAGAGACTACTGGGAGCCGATCGCGAATGCTCAAGGCCCGGTCGGCGACTATGTCAAACGGCTGATGCCGGATCGGCTCGATACGCTCGCGGCAGCGATGCGGCAGGCCTATCTGGCGGGAGGCCAGGACGGCCCCCGCTCTATGGCGGCGACGGCTTGGGCGGCTCGCGGGATCGTCCCTTGCGAGATGCCATCAGGAGGACAGAAATGAGGCTCAGCGCGCGCAACCAGATCAAGGGCAGGATCACCGAAGTCCGCAAAGGGACCACCACGGCGCATGTCCGGATCGACATCGGCAATGGGGTTGTCATCACCTCTTCGATCACCAACGAAGCGGTGGACGAGCTCGCCCTCGCCGCCGGCGACGAGGCCATCGCCGTCATCAAGGCCTCGGACGTGATGATCGCTAAATGAAGTTTACGTCGGGCCGCTGATCCTGGCCTCGGCGAATGTCGCCATGCCGTTATGGCAGGCAATCGCCGCTTGCAGGACACCCATGGCAAGGGTTGCCCCCGAAGCTTCGCCGAGCCGCATGCCAAAGTCGAAGAGCGGTCGTTGGCCGATCTGCTCCAGCAATCGGCGATGACCTGGCTCGGCCGAGACGTGCCCGACGACGCAATGGTCGAGGGCATGCGGATCGGCGGCGAACAGCACCGCCGCGGCCGCGGTCGAGGCAAAGCCATCGAGCACGACGGGCACGCGGCCGAGCCGCGCCGCCATCACCGCTCCGGTAATTGCGGCGAGTTCGAGCCCGCCCAGGCGGCGCAGCATGTCGAACGTATCGTGCGCCTCTCCGCAATGGCGCCCGACCGCTTCCGCCACGGCAGAGCGTTTGGCCTCGAGCGCAGCACCCGTCACACCGGTTCCGGGTCCGGTCCACGCCTCCGCCGGCCCGCCGAACAACCCTGCGCACAGCGCCGCTGCAGCGGTGGTATTGCCGATTCCCATCTCGCCGAGCGCCAGCGCATCGATGCCCGGCTCCACCGCCATCATGCCGTAAGCCATCGCCCTGGCGCATTCCTCCTCGGTCATCGCGGGTCCGGCGACGATGTCGCCGGTCGGGGTGTCGAGGTTCAACTCATAGACCTTGAGCCCGACGTCAAAGATCCGGCACAGCTGGTTCACCGCAGCGCC
>JBARIB010000525.1:0-2117 GCA_049799535.1 Allostellaceae bacterium
CTCTGTACCAGCACGACCCGCCCGGGATCGAGCCCCTGGGCGGCCAGGCCCGGACCATAAAGATCCGGACGCGGCAGGCACCACAACACCAACCCGTCTCCCGTTGCCGACAGCCGCCCGAGGATGCGGGCGGCAAAGGCGGCGGGGAGTGCGCCGTCTTCTTCGTCGCCGCCTGCCCCCAGGATCTCGTGCAAGGCGCCTCGCGCGAGCCCGCCGCCCGGCAACGCCCGGTCGATCGCCGCGATGCCAAAGGGCAACACTCCATGCGCCGCCGCCGACGGCCGCTCGATCCGCC
Organism: Allostellaceae bacterium; assembly: GCA_049799535.1. Taxonomy (GTDB): domain Bacteria; phylum Pseudomonadota; class Alphaproteobacteria; order ATCC43930; family CGMCC-115725; genus AP-15. The sequence continues at coordinate 296 of JBARIB010000525.1, forward strand.
GGACGCGCTCACGAAGCTCGGGAAGGGTCCGATCGGCACAAATCATGTTCTATTTTTGTTCTCGATTCGCCTTTTGTCAATGCCGGCCACGGCGCGGGCACATGAGCCGCCACCCTGTCGGGCGTTCGGGCGACCTGCTGCATTGCCCCGAATCTCACGGTGCCCATGCGGCAGGGAGAGCAGCATATATTGAAAATCAAACCAGATTGTGCGGCACCGCTGCGGGCTGATCAGAGATCCTCTCGCGTTGCCGACGCAGCTCCTTCCGATTTAGCTTGGTGTAGAGGCACATCTTGCAGCTTTTCGATGCCGTGCATTTCTCGGACTCGTTGGCGCGGCTGCGAACTCTTGCCGCCTCGCCGGCGGTCCTCGAACCTCTCCTTCTCCAGCTAGCTGGCATCATTACGGCTTTCCTGCTGGCATGGGCAATCCGAGCCGCTACCCGGCCGGCGACCGACCGGCTCGTGGAACGTCTCACGACGCGCTATCGCGTGCTTCGCCTCCCGGCCGGGCTGCGGGGGCTGGCGATATTCTGTTACGCCTGGCTCATTCTCGTCTTCGCCGAGGAGGCGATCGCGCAGCTCGGCGGCGACTACCGGCTGATCGGCATCGCCGCCAGTCTGACGGGGCTGTGGATCGTGATCAGGGCGTCGGCGTTGCTCCTGCGCGATCCGCTGCTGGCGCGGGCGGTGGCGACCATCGCCTGGATCGTCGCCGCTTTGGACATCATGGGCCTTTTGCCGGCGACCGCGGCGGCTCTCGACAATCTCGCGCTCACGATCGGCACGCTGCGGATCTCCGTGCTGCTCGTCATCAAGGCGGTACTCGTTGTCGCAATCCTGTTGTGGATCGCGCTCGGCCTCTCTCGGATGATCGACACCAGGCTGCAGCACTCGCCGACGCTGAGCCCTTCGGTGCGGGTACTGACCGGCAATCTCGTCCGGATCGCACTAATTTCGGTGGCGCTGCTGATCGGCCTCAATGCCGTCGGCATCGACCTCACCGCTTTCGCGGTCTTCAGCGGTGCCGTCGGTGTGGGCATCGGTTTCGGTCTGCAGAAAATCGTCTCAAATTTTGTCAGCGGCATCATTCTGTTGCTCGAGCGCTCGATAAAGCCGGGGGATGTGATCGAGGTCGGCAGCACCTTTGGCTCCGTTACTTATCTCGGGGCTCGTTATGCCTCGGTGCGCGGCCGCGACGGTAAGGAATACCTGATCCCGAACGAGAACCTGATCACCAACCAGGTGATCAACTGGTCCTATTCGAGCCTGCTGGTCCGGCTCGATGTGGAGTTCGGCGTCGCCTACAGCAGCGACCTGCATGCGGTGCGGGATATCGCAGTCGCGGTGGCGAGGGGAACGGAGCGCGTGCTCGCCTCGCCGACACCCATTTGTCACGTGACGGGGTTTGGCGACAGTGCCGTCAACATGCTCCTGCGTTTCTGGATCCAAGACCCGGCAGACGGCGTGACCAACATCAAGGGGGACGTCCTCCTCGGCCTGTGGGATGCGTTTCACGAGAACCGGATCGAAATCCCGTTCCCGCAGCGCGATCTCCACATTCGCGATCTGCCTACCCCAGCCGCAGTTTATCAGAACACCGGCGAGCGCGCCCGCTAGACCGGGCCGGTGACCTCTGCCTTTTCGGTGCCCGCCGGGACCGCGGCGGCGGCCTCGCGACCGCTTGCGACTTCCACCCGTTGCCTCGGCAAGGCGTGGGGATATTCGGCCTGCAGAAAGGCGATCAGTTTTTCCCGCACCTCGCAGCGCAGATCCCAGGCTAGGCTGGCGTTGCGCGCGCTGACCAGGGCGCGCATCTCGAC
>JBARIB010000526.1:0-4015 GCA_049799535.1 Allostellaceae bacterium
ACCGTCGCCGAGACATAGGTCGGCGCGGCCCAATTGGCATGCGCGCGCGACAGCAAGCTGACAACGAGCATCATCGCCAATGTCGGCAGGGCAAAGACGGCGAGCAGTTGCGCGCGCGGCTCGGCCAGTGTGCGCTGCGTCGCCACGAGCACGATCAAACCGGCGAACAATAACGGGCCAAAGACGAGAAATTGCGATGCGAAGAATTCGACAAAGGCGTCAAGGTGGAACAACGACCCAATGAGCGCCGCGTTATCTCTGGTGTGGAGATAGCTGACAAAACCGTTGGTCCAGTTCCACCAGAAATTCGGCGAGTACAGCAGAAGGGCAACGGCGACAGCGCCCAGCAGCGGGCGCAGATGCCGGCGCTCGGCACCGAACAGCAGAACGAAGCCGAGCGCCGACAGGATCCAATAGGCCATAGCGTATTTCGACAGGAGGCCCAGTCCCGCCGCCACCCCAACCGCGAGCCACCAGCCCCGTCCTGCGTCCCGGCGCGCTCGAATGAACGCGTAGAGCGCCGCCGCCCAGCACAACAGCAATGCGGCGTCGGTGGATATCACGAAGGACGAAACCGACACGCCGGGCAAGCTGGCATAAGCCAGCGCCGACCAGAACCCGACAGATCGATCGTAAAGCCGCGTGCCAATGCCATACACAAAGATTGATGCGCCGGCATGGAGGAGCGGGGCCGAGAGCCGAACGGCGAACTCGCTGTCCCCGAAAAGCCCGGTCGTCAGTGCGATCAGCCATGGCACGAGAGGGGGCTTCGAGTAGTAGCCGAGAGCGGGCTGCTGTGACCACACCCAATATTGTGCCTCGTCGGGGAACAAATCGGCGGGCTGCAGCGCCAGCCAGACTAGCCGCAAGCCCGTAATCACGGTGACGCCGAGGAGCATCCAGACAAGATGAGACCGCAGAGGCGACTGCCGGAACTCCTGTACGCCGATATCGTCATCACCGGGCTCGACCCGGTGACCCACGTTTTCTCCTGCAACGCAAGCTCCATCGGACACGTGGATGGCCGGATCAAGTCCGGCCATGACGAGTTCAGGAGCCGATTGGCGCGAATTCATTCCGTGAGCAGGGACACTCCGGCCTCGCTCATTGAGCGCATTGCACGGGCGAGGGATCCGTCGACATCGATGCCCCGGCAGGCGCGGGTTGCGACTCGGACCTCGAAGCCGGCCTCGCGGCCGTCCATGGCCGAAAAGAACACGCAGAAATCGGTCGCCAGCCCGCACATGGTGAGGCGTTCAAAGCCGCGTTCCTTCAGATACCCGGCCAGCCCGGTCGGCGTGCGGCGGTCGTTTTCTCGAAAGGCCGAATAGGAGTCGATGGTGCTTCTGAAGCCTTTTCGCAGCACCAGTTCGGCATGACGGACTTCGAGGGCAGGGTGGATTGCCGCGCCTTGCGTCCCTTGAACGCAATGGTCGGGCCACAGGATTTGCTGTCCGTAGGGAAGCTCGACCGTCGCGAAAGCCTGCTCGCCGGGATGCGAGCTGGCAAACGAGGCGTGGCCGCGCGGGTGCCAGTCCTGGGTGAGAATCACATGCGCAAACTCGGCCGCCAGTCGGTTGACCGTGGGCAGGATTTCGTCTCCCCGCGGCACAGCGAGGGCGCCGCCCGGGCAAAAATCGTTCTGCACGTCGATGATCAGCAGCGCGTCGCGGTCGCTCGGTTTCATTGCCTGCCTCGCAATCGCGGAATAATCTCTCGGGCGATGATCTCGACCTGATCCGGCTGATACCGGTAAGGAATGAAAATCAGCTTCTGGACGCCGGCGTTTAGCTGCGCCTGCAACAGCGCGACGCATTCGTCGACGGTACCAAAAATCGCGGCCTCCTTTGTCGAATCGCTCCAGGCGGCGTAATCCCACTCCTGCCCGAGCCACTCCATCATCGGCGCCTCGACCGCTGCCCGCGATGAGCCGACATAGATCGGCAATTGGTTGGCGTTGAGCAAGGTTGCCGGGTCCTTCCCCGCCTCCTCAGCAAAGCGGCACACCTTGCCCCAGGAGTTGGCAAAACCTTGGGGTGTGTAGAAATAAGTCAGCCAGCCGCCGTTGAGCGCGGCGCGCCTGAGGACGCGGTCCACGTAGCCGCCAATCAGCATGACCGGCAGGCGCGGCGGCTTCGGCGACAGGTTGGAGCCTCGCAGGCGATGCGGCGGATATTCGCCGTCGACCTGCTCTTCCGTCCACAGGCGGCGCAGGATCTCGAGATTGCGGTCCATGATGCGGCCGCGCTGCTCGAAGGGGACGCCGACGGCGTCGAACTCCCGCTTGTACCAACCCGAGGCCATGCCGAGCAGCAGCCTCCCGCCGGCGATCAGATCGAGGCTCGACAGCTCCTTGGCCAATACCACTGGGTTGCGCAACGGCAACACCAGCACGCCGGTGCCGAGCTTGACCCTAGTCGTGCGCGCCGCCACCGCACTGAGCAGCGTCAGCGAATCGATGACCGGGAAGGGCGGGTCGACGCCGAGAAAGATGTGGTCCCACACCCAGACCGAGTCGAAGCCGAGCGCCTCGGCCTTCACCGCATAAGCGATCAGCGCGTGCGGGTCCGGCATTTCCGGGTAAGTCGTGAAGTTCCGCATCGCGAGGCCGAAAGTATTGGAGAAGATCGTCACGCGATGCTCCTCAGGCCGTGTAGAGCCGGTCGGGATCGAGATGGCGCAATACGGCCAGCTCAGTCTCGGTCGGCGCCTCGGTGACCGTCAAATTGCCCGAGACCAACAGTTCAAAGCCGGTGCTTGCCTGCACTTGGTCAACGGTAACGCCGGGGTGCAGAGCCTGCAGCTGCATGCGTTTCGAGCGCGCCTCGAACCCGAAAATGCCGAGATCGGTAATGACACGGTACATGCCACCGGCAATTAAGCCCGCCTCCCGCCGGGTGTCGCCGCCAGACAGAAAGCCGGGGCTGGTGATGAAATCGACCCGGCTCACAAAGCGGCGCCTTTCGTGCTTCATTGCGACGATCATCTGCGTCAGGCTAGCGATATCATTGCCGCCGCCGGTTCCCGGCAAACGCGTCGCCGGGTGCTGCGGATCGCCGATGAACGAGCTGTTGAGGTTGCCGTACTGGTCGATTTGCGCGCCGCCCATAAAGCCGATATCGACGTAGCCGCGCTGCAGCAACAGCAGCACATCGGTGCTGCCAAGCACCATATTGGCGCGCCGCGTGCAGCGCTGCTCGTTGGTCGAGGGCGGCAATTTGCCCGGCTCGATGAAGGCGCCGATGACACCGCCCTCGAACAGGATCGTGAGACCGGGGGCGTGCAGCCATTGCGCCAAAGTCGCGGCCAATAGCGGGATGCCGACCCCGGCAAACACCACCTGACCGTCACCCAACAGCCGGGCGCTCATGACCGCGAGCAGCTCGCTCGCGGTGTACTCCTTCCGTTCAGCGATCATCCCCGGCTGCGTCCCCTCCCCTGCCTTATCAGGCTCGCAACCCCGGAGACGTCAGATCACGCCATCCCGACGCAGCGCCTCAACATCCCCGCCGCTCATGCCGAGCCATTCACCGAACACTTCAGCAGAGTGTTGTCCGAGCAGAGGAGCCGGGGACAGTTTGGGCGGACGGCCATCGAACCGCACCGGCCAGGACGGCATTTTGAAGGGTCCAGTCGGGTGTTCGGCGATCTGCAAAATGCCGCGCTCGGTAAAGCTCGGCTCGTTCATCAATTCCATCGTGTCGAGCACCGCGCCGGCCGGCACCCCGGCGCCGCCGATGATCCGCATCGCCTCGTGCTTGTCGCGCCGGCGCGTCCAGTCGGTGACCATTTCATTGATCTCGGCAATCCGCTCGCCCCGGGCCTTCGGAGTATCGTATTTCGGGTTGCCGATCAGGTCCTCGCGCCCGAGCACCTTGAGCAGGCGATGCCAATGATCGACCTGACGGGCGAAGACGTAGACCCAGTCGTTCGGGCCGCCCGGCGCGCAAGGGAAGATGCCGGCCGGGGCCACGGCCGTTGCACTGCGCGAGCCGTTGCGTCTTGCCGCCTGTCC
>JBARIB010000527.1:0-2004 GCA_049799535.1 Allostellaceae bacterium
GGTGAGTCCATAGGCGTGGTCAGCGGTCGAGGACGGACGGTGGCGGCGGGTTCATGCGATTCCGCCTGCGAAATGGACTGGATGTTCGCGCCAGCCCTTGCTCGCGTTGCGGCATGGCCCTATGTCGAAGATAGAGCCGCCGGCAAGTCCACGAAACCAGAGGCTTGCCTGACCCCAGTGCGCTACCGTGCTGGCTGGAACGGATGATCCGGCGGGCGGCCAACAAGGTGATTGCGGTTTGGTGATGCGAAACCAATGTTTAGAAATTGACAGGCGTTTGACTTCAAGCGTGCAGATCTCATCCGCCAGATATTTGAACCATTTTTCTAGCGGTAGTGCGGCTTTTTCGATTTCTATTATTTCGTGCAGAACGGTGGTGCCGTGCGGGCCAGCTGCTGGGGGCGACGAGTTAACATTGCCACGGGAAACGAGGTCCCGATGGCTGAAAATTTGCTGCAAAAAACAGCGAAAACAGCCAAAAGCGCATGTGGCTTTCGACACCCAGAGCCGGCGGGGCGTCTGAGCGCTAGGCCGATCCAACCCGGCGAAGGCAGCGCAGGCTGATGGCGATCCATCTGACGCGGATCGACGAACTGGCGCTCGTCACGCTCGACCGCATGGCGGTGCTCAACGCGTTAAATTTCGAATTGCTGCGTGACCTTGGGGCCGCGCTCGACCAGGTGGCGGGCGGTGATGCCCGCGTCCTGCTGCTAACCGGCGCGGGCGATCGGGCCTTTTGCGCCGGCGCCGACATCAAAGAATTGATGGGCCGTTCGCTCAGAGCCCAGCGTGAGGGCGCCGCCCTCGGGCAGGCGACCTTCGCCAAGCTCGACGCATTGCCGATCCCGTCGGTTGCGCTGATCAACGGGTACGCCTTCGGGGGCGGCCTTGAATTGGCTCTTGCCTGCACGTTCCGGCTGGCGGGCCCGACCACCAGGCTGGGATTTCCCGAGATCAAGCTGGGGTTGATACCGGGTTATGGCGGTACGCAGCGCCTCCCTCGTCTGATCGGGGAAGCGCGGGCGCTTGAGATGATTCTGACCGGCCGCACTGTCGAGGCGGAAGAGGCCGCGCGGATCGGCCTCGTTAACCGCATTGTCGAAGGCGACTTGCTCGAGGCCGGGAAAAGCTTCGCGCGTGAGATGACCGGCTACAGCTTGGCTGCCATGGCTCTGGCCCGCGATGCCGTTCACCGCGGCTTTGCTTTCCCCCTCAAGGAAGGCCTCGAAATCGAAGCCGACCTCAATACTCTGGCCTTCCAAACCGCCGACGCGGTCGAAGGCATGCTCGCTTTCCTCGAAAAACGCAAACCCGTTTTCCGCGATGGGTGACTAGGTGATAGGGCCGAAGGGCCTGTGAGATGAAGGGCGCCGGCTTTTTATTTGAAGGTCAGCGCAGGGCGGCAGCGATGTTGCCGCCGTCGACTGTCGTGATGTCAGCGGTGGTCTTGAGCGCCACGGCCTGGTGCAGGAAGGCCTGCGCGACATCTTCGGCGGTGACCTCGCGGCCAAGAAGATTGCCCCTCATATATTCCTGCTCGTCGACGCCGCGCGCCTTGGCGCGGGCCGCGATCAGGTCCGGCGTCAGGAGGCCGCTCCTGATGCGATCGGCGTTGACGGCATTGGCCCGAATGCCGTCCGCCCCATATTCAAGCGCGTATTGGCGGACCAGCGCCAAAGTGGCGGCCTTGGGCAACCCGTAGGGACCAAAGGCGGGGCCGGGGTTCACAGCCTGTTTCGAGACGCTGAACAGAAGACAGCCCCCGGTGCCCTGCGCCCGCATGATGCGGACAGCGTTTTGCGCCACATTCTGATGCGCGAAGAAATTCAGCTCGAAGCTCTGGCGCAATACGGAATCCTCGACTTCTCCGATGCGGCCCTGCCAGGCGGCGCCGGCATTGGAAACGACGATGTCAACACCGCCGAAATGCGTCGCGATCCGGTCGAAGGCACAGCGCACTGCCGCCCGGTTGGTCACGTCGCACTCGACCGCGAGCGCCCCGGC
>JBARIB010000528.1:0-5718 GCA_049799535.1 Allostellaceae bacterium
CTCTTCCTGTCGGGCCTGCGCCTGGCGGCCGGCGAGGAGAGATGAGCCAGACCCGCCGGCTCGCCGCGATCCCTGGCCGCCGATGTGCGAAGGTCCGCTTTCGGCGAGAGACGTCAACGGCGACACAGCTTCGGGGAATGCCCGCTCACCACCGAGGCTGTGCGAAAACTCCCGCGTTCAATTTGCGCGTAGAAAGTTCTTCTCGATTTGGTCAATCTGAAAACCAAAAGTGCTGGCAACGGCTGTCCGAAGAAGGCAATAGAGAAAACGATTCTACGCTTTCTTGGCTCGCGCACGTTTTCACACGGCCTGCACCCGGAGCCGACCTTTCGCCCAGGTACCAAGCGTCAGATTTTATCCACTAATTACCTTCACGCCAGTCTCGCCGCGATCTCTCGCCCGAAATTCGACCCAATCGCGTCTCCGCGCAAGCGATTACTCAACCATAGCACGGCCCTAAAATCGCCTCGTCTGTGTTCCATACTTCACTTCCGTGACGTCGTCCGGCGACACGCGGCCTTCAACCAAAACAAGAGATTTTGCTGCTGATTCGCTGCAGATGCAGCAATGGGTGGTCTCCGGCACCACTTTTGATTGTACTGACGAAGCTTTCCGTCTCGGTCAGCCTTGGTTGAAGGTTTCACCTGATCCCGAGGCGTCCCTCCAAGGAAAATGGACAGGGGGGCGGTGCCGGAGTAGCGTCAATAGCGAAGCCGATTTGCGGGGAGGGACGCCGATGGCTGGGTTGGATGCAATTCTCGACACGAGCGAGGCCGAGCGGCTGGCGACCGGGTTCGTCTTCACCGAAGGGCCGCTGTGGCATCCCGACGGCTTTTACTATTTCGTCGATATCCGCAGGAGCCTGCTGTACCGGCTGAGCCCGGGCCGGACGCCGGAGATCGTGCGCTCCGACACCGGCGAGGGCAACGGCACGACCTTCGATCTGCAAGGCCGTCTCGTGATCTGCGAGGGCGGCAACCGGCGGGTCACTCGGTGGTCCACGGACGGCCGCTCGGAAGTTCTGATGGACCGCTACGAGGGCAAGCGGATCAACCGCCCAAACGATGTGGTCTGCAAGTCCGACGGCAGCATCTGGTTCACCGATCCCGGGCTCCGGATTCCGCTGGCCGAAAAGGAATTGGCCCATTCCGGCGTCTACCGGGTCGAACCCGATGGCGCCAATCGTCTTGTCGCTGAATTCGAATACCCGAACGGCCTCGCCTTCTCTCCCGACGAGCGCATCCTTTATGTCGCCAATACGCGACACGCCCAATACATCCACGCGATTGAGCTCGACGGCACCGGCAATATGGTGCGCCGGCGCATCTTCGCCAATATGTCCTCCGAGGAGACCGACGGCGTCCCTGACGGCATGAAGGTCGATGTCGAGGGCCGGGTCTATTGCACCGGTCCGGGCGGCACCTGGGTCTTCTCGCCGGACGGGTCGCGCCTTGGCATCATCCGCACGCCGGAGGTCCCCGCCAACCTCGCCTTCGGCGGCCCCGACCTCCGGACGATCTTCTTCACCGCCCGGACTTCGGTCTACACCTTGCGCAGCAAGACGCCCGGTCAGCCGCACCCCTGGTATCGTCTGCGCGCGAAGTAGTCGAGGAGAGCGATCATGAAAGTCGGCATAGCGCTCAACATGTTGTCCGAGGCGGGCCGCCCCGATGTCGCGGTCGTGTCCGACCATCTGGTGATGGGCGATCTGGCCGAGCCGCTCGGCTTCGACTCGCTGTTCGCGCTCGAGCACCATTTCACCGGCTATGCGATGTCGCCGGCGCCGCTTCAGCTCTTGGCCTATTACGCCGGTCGCACCAAGCGAATCACCTTTGGGACCGCGGTCATCGTCTTGCCGTGGCACGACCCGATCCGCGTCGCCGAGGGGATCGCGCTCTTGGACATCCTGTCGGGTGGGCGGTGTCTGTTCGGCTTTGGCCGCGGCGCGGCGAGCGTCGAATATGAAGGCTTCCGTATTCCTATGGAGGAGGCCCGGCCACGCTTTGCCGAAGCGGCGCAGCTGATCAGAAAGGCATTGCGCGAACCCGAATTCGAGTGGCAGGGCGAGTTCTATCAGATCCCGAAGACCTCGATCCGGCCGCGCCCGATCTCACACCCCGAAGAGCGCTTTTATGCCTCTTCGGTCAGCCCTGAATCGGCCGAGATCATGGCCAAGCTCGGCTTCGGTATTTTGGTCGTCATGCAGAACGAATGGCCAAAAGCCGCCGAGAACATCGTCAATTATCGCGAGATCGCGCTCAGCGTCGGCCACAACCCGCCGCCGCCGATCATCCTGACCAATGTCTCCTGCGCCGAAAGTCGCGACGAGGCGCACGGCCGGGCGATGCAATGGCTCGGCAAGAAATGGCAATCGATCGACAACCACTACCATTTCTCCGACGGGCACCTCGCGACAGTCAAAGGCTACGAGACCTACGGCAAGATGGCCAAGACCTATGCCCGCCTGCAGAGCGAGGAAGAACGGGTCAGGGCGACCGAGTTCTATGTCAAGATCCAGATCGTCGGCACACCCGAGGACTGCATTCAACAGATCGCCGAATTGCAGCGGGTGACCGGCACCGATCATGTGGTGACGGAGTTCTCATTCGGCGGCATTCCGCACGACGACGCGGAAAAGAACATGCGTCTCTTCGCGAGCCGGGTGTTGCCGATATTGCAGAACGACGCGGCCTTCGCCGCACCGCCCGCGCCGACGCTGGCGACGCTGCGGGACGCGACCAAGAGTGACCTCTTCGCCCCGGCGTGAAAAGAGCAGATCTCGCGCCAGGCTGACCCGAGAAGGGGCAACGTGAGGGCCGCTGCTGTCGGCTGGCAGAGGATGTGCTCGCGGCGGGGACAGAGCACAAGGTCCTCACGCCTGCAGATTGCCCTCTGGCCCCTGCTCATCGGAGGTTTTGTGACTTTTGCCTCGCATCCCGTCGAAGCGGCGCAGATCGCCGCGAGCATCGAGTATCAGACCGAACCGCGCCCCGACGGCCTTCCCGACGACATGCTGCCGCTGCCGGGCGCTTCGCTGCGGTTTCTGTCGATCAAGGCGATCGACGGGTTCAAGGTCGAGGCCGCGCTATGGCAACCGGACAACAAGCCGCCTGCCGAGACCACGATAATTGTGCAGGTTCACGGCAGCGGCTCCAACCTCGCCGAACTGCCGTTACGTGCAATCGCCCGCGCGTTGTCGCCCAAGGGTTACGCGGCTCTCAGCATCAGCACGCGGCAACACGACGAGCACGTGAACACCGACAATTTCTTCGACGTGCGCCGCGACATCGAGGCCGCCGTCGCGACCGTACAGGCGCTCGGCTACAGGTCGATCGTCCTCGAAGGCCACAGTCTCGGAACAGTGCAGGTCGAGTTCTATGCCGCTACCAATTGGGACCCGACCATCAAGGCGGTCGTCCTGACCGGCGCGTTCGGGAAACTGCCGTGGAAGTCGCGCAACATCCTCGTCCAGGACGAGGATAACTACAAGGCTCTGATTGAGGGCTCGCTCGACGCACTGAGGTCCGGCAAAATCGCCGAAATCCTGCCGATCAAGATGCGGTGGGTCGGCGGCGTGCAGACGCCTGTGACGGCGCAGCACTTCCTCACCTACCGCGACGAGCAGACGAGCGCGGCCGACGGCACCTACTGGATCGCCCGTATCCCGCACCCGATCCTTATCCTGCGCGACCAGTCCGACGGCGTGGTCCTGCCGTTCGAGCCGTACATGCTGCTCAGCGCGGCGCATGCCGAAGGGTCGCTCGTCCAGGGTATCAAGTATGTGCTGGTCCCCGATGAGCATCCGCCGAGCGCGAAGGGGCACACCTTTACCGACAACACACAGCCGCTGATCGATGCGGTGGCAGCCTGGCTAGTGGAACAGCATTTGTAATGCGGCATCTCCCGGGCGAGGCAGACCGGCCGTACTAGGCGACGGATCTGTTCACCCCTGCGTGAGAAAAGGCGAGGGGTCCCGGCGCGCTATTCCTTGAACTGCGCGGCACGCCATTTGACGGCGGCCGGCACGCCCTCGTTGGCGACGATTTCGCGGAATTTCTGACCGACTTCGGTCTTCGTCGCATAGAGCGGGCCGACGACGTCGAGCCCGGCGTAGAGCGCGGTGCGAAAACCGGCGGCGTCGGCGCCGCGATTGACTGCCCGCTTGGTTGCGTAGAGCGCCTCGGGCGAGATCAGCGACAGCCGCTTCGCATAGTGAAGGCTCGCTTCGCGCAGTTCCGCAAGCGGCACGACGCGGTTGACCATGCCGAGCTGCCGCGCCGTCTCGGCGTCGATCGTGTCGCCGAAATAAAGCAGCTCCCGCGCCTTCTTATAGCCGATGATCATCGGCATGACGATCGCCGGTCCGACGCTCGAAAAACGCACTTCCGGCTCGCCAAAGGTCGCGTTGTCAGCGGCGATCGTCAGATCACAGAGCATGACGAGCTCGCAGCCGCCGCCCATGACGTGACCCTGAACCGAGGCGATGACCGGCTTCTTCATCGTCCACGGCAGCATCTCGAATTCGAGCTGGGGGCGCAGATGCTCGTGAGCTTTTGTCGGGTCACTGCGCCAGTCGTCCTTCCCCGGTTCTCTGGCCGAGATATCATAGCCGGCGCAAAAGCTGCGGCCTTCGGCACGCAACAACACCACGCTGGTTGCGGGATCGGCATCGGCCCGGGCAAAAGCCTGCGTCAGCTGCTGTTGCAGTTCTGCGCAGATGGCATTGAGCTTTTCCGGGCGATTGAGGGTGATGATGCTGACCTTCTCGTCGATGTCGTAAAGGACTAAAGGATCGGGCATGCTTGTTCTCCTATCGACGGGCCTCGAAAAATTTGCGCAGCAAGTCGCCGGCCCGCCTCTCTTCGATGCCGCCATAGATTTCCGGCCGGTAAAGGGAGGTCGGCTGGTCGAACAGGCGGGGGCCGTGCTCTACCGCCCCGCCTTTCGCATCGTAGGCTCCGAAATAGAGCCGGCGCAGCCGCGCCAACCCGATCGCGGCGGCGCACATCGCGCAAGGTTCGAGAGTGACATAGAGATCGCAGCCCGAGAGGTGCTTGGACCCAAGCCTGGCGGCACCGGCCCGCAGCACCAGCATCTCGGCATGAGCCGTCGGGTCGCGGTTGGCCTCAACCCGGTTGCCGGCGGCGGCGAGCACGCGGCCGTTGTCATCGACCAGCACGGCACCGACCGGCACCTCACCGCGACGGGCCGCGGCCTCGGCTTCCGCCAGCGCCAATGCCATCGGGGTCATCCTGCGTGCCAGCGGCGGATCGGCTCGGGGATAGCGACTGGCCGGCGTGTCGAGAGGCGCATGAACAGACCCTCCTGCTGTGCTTCGGCATGGGCCGCGCCATTGACCGTGAATTCGGCGGCGAGCCGCCAGCGCACCCGGCTCAACCCTGCGACCCGCATGCGGCCGACCAGAGGGTCGGCGATGGTAACCGGCCGGCGATAATCGATGCGGGTCGATACTAGGATCGGCGCGATATCCTCGGCCAATGCCTGGATCAGTGGATAGGCCTGGTCCAACAGCCCGAGCCGCAAATCCTCGAGCCAGCGGATGAACACGATATTGCTGACGATGCCAGCGAAATCTATGTCATAGGTCCGTATTGGGAGCGGCTGCTCGTAGAACTCGCTCATCGCCCCTCCGGTTTCGAGTGGACGCGCAGAATGGCACAGCCGGTCATCGGCCTCACTCTCGATCATGAGCCCCCC
>JBARIB010000529.1:0-10938 GCA_049799535.1 Allostellaceae bacterium
GCATAGAGATCCAGCCGGTGACGCCGGAGATCGTCCGAATCCTGGGCTTAGCAAATGCCGGCGGAGCGCTGGTTGTAAGGGTAGCGGCCGGAAGCCCCGCCGCTGCGGCCGGGTTCCAGCCGGGCGACGTGATTTTATCGGTCAATCAGCGGGACGTCATGCGCATGCGCGACCTGCCGCTCGTTATCGCCGAGTTGCCGATTGGCGAGGCGGCCGTAGTGATCGTGCGGCGGCGGAACTCCACGCTGAGCCTGCGGCCGGTGATCGGCCAAACGCCGACGAAACCCGAATTAGCGGAGATGCGGCCGCACAGGCCTGCCGCTCCTCACGCAGAGCCGGCGAAAACCGCACCGGTGACCGTCGCGACGCCGTCCCCGGTCATTTGATGAGCCAGCAAGCAAACAAAGCGACCCGAAAAGGTTAAGCGGTCAGCCTTTAATTTTCCATGGCCCCGCACGAAATACCCGCCGACCGTCGCTGTGGCGGCTCACCAGGGAGGACGCCGATGCCAGACCATGTCTACCGAATCATCGAAGTCGCGGGCTCCTCGGAACAGAGCATCGAAGCTGCGATCCAGAACGCTATCGGGCGGGCATCGCGCACCTTGCGGCAAGTCGGCTGGTTCGAGGTCGTTCAGACTCGTGGCCATGTTGAAGAGGGCAAGGTCGCGCACTATCAGGTCATCCTTAAGGTAGGCTTCACGCTCGAAGACTGTTGACCGCTTCGCAGCACCGGCCAGGGTGTCGGTCAACTGCGATCCCTTGTTGCCAGCATAACGAGCAGCCCGGCGAGGCCCGAAACAACCCCGGCCACCCAGAATGTCGCTCTGAAGCTGCTCAAGAAACTCTCCGCGGGCGGCTGTCCATCGGCCAGCCGAGAGGCTTCGATGGCGTGGAAGACAAGGCTCAGCAAAGTCGCCCCAGCGACGACCCCGAGCGAGCGGCTGAGCATTGCGATGCTGCCGGCGACCCCGCGATGATGCCGCGGGAGAGTGCGCATCACCACGTCCATATAGGCGACTTGAAAAATACCCACGCCAAACCCCTGCAGCGCGAGCGCACCGAAAATCAGTAGCACCCGCCGACTCCCGTGGGGATCCCAGCTGCCGATCAGCGCCAAACCGATTGCGCCCAGAAGGGCGCCGAGCGCGGCGACGCGCCCGGCCGAAACGCGCTCGATCAGCGATCCCGCCAGCGGCGATGCAATAATGCTGGCTACAAACGAGGCGCCGAGTACCGCGCCCGCGAGGGGTACGGACAAGCCGGTAAAGCGAACGAGATAATAAGGTCCAAACAGCAAAACCGCAAAGCCAGTCAAATAAACCAGCAGACTGGCGACATTGATCGCAGTAAAACTGGCGGATCGAAAGAATTCGAGATTGACAACGGGTTGAGCGGTGCGTTTTTCCCATCGGAAAAAGCTAATAAGGCTGGCGAGGGCTATGCCGGCAAAGGCGAGATCGCGGAATCCGTGCCTGTCTAGGTACTGCAACTGATTGAGGAAAAGCAGCAAGGTGCTGATGCCGAGCGCGAGCAGAACGGCCCCGACGACATCGACCGGCTCCCTCCCGCCCGAGCGGGGCGCGGCCGGCAGTCCTTCGAGGAAGAATAGCGCCGCCAGAGCGATCGGTGCGCGAAACCAGAACACCGCAGGCCATCCCCAAAGCTGGACGAGCACACCGCCGAGCAGCGGCCCGGCCGCCGAGCCGATCGCGTACATGAGTGTAAAGAGAGCGACGGCGCGGCTGCGCCGGTCTTCGGGGAACAGTCCGGTGACCAGCGCCGGAGCGCAACTGACGATCAGCGCAGCGCCGACGCCCTGCAGGAACCGGCAGAACAGCAACCAGTTATAGCTCGGCGCGGCGGCGCACAGCAGATAAGCGGCGCTGCTCCACAACAGCCCGATGCGGAACACGCGGCCGTGGCTCCAAATGTCGCCGGCCCGCCCGAATGCGAGCATCAAGCTCGAATAGGTCAGAACATAGCAGATGACGACCCACTGGATCATTTGGATCGGCAGGCCGAAACTCCCGGTGATGTCGGGAAACGCGATGTTCACCGCCGTGTCCAGCGGAACAACGGACGCTCCCAGACCGACCAGCGAAAGGCGTAAGATCTGTCGCGCCATCATCGGCAGTCGTGCCGGACAAGAGCGTTCGAGCCTTTGCGCATCGTTGCGGTAACTTCTAAATCCGAAAAACCAGCCTTGCGGGAAATCCGTTGAACGCGCCAGAGACGGAGTTTGTCCTTGCGGTTCACGGCGGAGCCGGAACGATCTCGCGAGATGAACCGGCGAGCTCTCGCCTGGTGTCATACCATGAGGGCCTGCGCCGCGCTTTGGCAGCCGGCCGTGACATTCTTGCCGCGTCGGGCAGCGCGCTGGATGCGGTAACCGCAGCCGTCATGGCGCTAGAGGATGATCCCCAGTTCAACGCCGGCCGCGGCAGCGTCTTCACCGCCGCCGGGACGCAGGAAATGGACGCCTGCGTCATGGATGGAAGCGATCATCGGGCTGGTGCAGTGGCCGGTATTCTCGGGCCGCGCAATCCCGTAGCGGCGGCCCGCGCCGTCATGGAGGGCTCGCAACACGTGCTTTTGGTTGGCGAAGGAGCGCTCGCGTTTTGCCGAGAACAGGGCATCGTTTTCTGCGAGCCGGAGTATTTCTACACCGAGCAGCGGTGGCGGGACCTGCAACGCGCTCTGCGCGGCGATAACCAAGGCGCGCCAGGATTTGGCACAGTGGGCGCCGTCGCCCGCGACCGTTCCGGCAATCTTGCCGCTGCCACATCGACCGGCGGGATGCTCGGCAAGACCCCTGGCCGGGTTGGCGACACTCCGATCATCGGCGCCGGCACTTACGCGGACAATGCGACCTGCGCTGTTTCGGCAACCGGTCACGGGGAGTTCTTCATCCGCTATGGCGCCGCCTTTGACATCGCCTCCCGAATTCGTCATGCCGGTCAGCCGCTGCAGGAAGCAGCGCGCGCCGTGATCGATGGGCTCGCCGCGGCAGGCGGGAGGGGCGGCATCGTCGCGGTCGATCATGCTGGCGCGCTCAGCCTGTACTTCAGCACCGAGGGCATGTATCGCGGCTATGTAAGGCAGGACGGGGCTATCCACACCGCGGTCCACAGCGAGCCGTATACGGTGGAGCCGTAATAGAGCCGGGCATAGAAGGCGGGCTCAGGTCGCATCCCAGGCCACCCTCAATGCGGCTGCGACATCGTCGAGTGCTGGCCCGGCCGCCTGAACGATCTTGCCCATCGTCAAGAAGCCGTGGATCTGATCGGGGTAGTGCCGCAGCTGGACAGGGATGCCGGCCTGTTGCAGGCGGCGGGCATAGGCTTCGCCTTCATCGCACAGGACGTCGTTGCCGGCCGTCAATACGAAGGCAGGCGCCACCCCCGAGAGATCGTGAGCTCGCAGCGGCGAGGCG
The DNA here is from genome assembly GCA_049799535.1 of Allostellaceae bacterium. Taxonomy (GTDB): domain Bacteria; phylum Pseudomonadota; class Alphaproteobacteria; order ATCC43930; family CGMCC-115725; genus AP-15. The sequence continues at coordinate 3,436 of JBARIB010000529.1, forward strand.
CGCCAATCCTCGACATCGGCCGAGCTCCGCAGGTAATGATCGTAAAACCACCGCATCGTCGGCCGCGTCAGCAGGTAACCCTCGGCAAAGCGTTCATGAGAGGGGTGAACCATGCCACAGTCGACGGCGGGATAGAGCAAGACCTGGCAGCGCAGCCGCGGTGTCCCGTGGCCCCGGGCCATCAGGCTGACAACGGCCGCGAGATTACCGCCGGCGCTATCGCCGCCGACCGCAAGACGGTCGCCGTCGATGCCGAGGGGCTCGGCCTCTTTTGCCACCCATAAGGTCGCAGCCCAGCAATCTTCCACCGCTGCCGGGAATTTATGGTCGGGGGCCAGTCGATAATCGACGGCGATGACGATGCACTGGGCCGCGTTAGCGAGATGCCGGCAGAGGCTATCATGCGTATCGAGATCGCCGATCACCCAGCCGCCGCCGTGAAAATACACGAGCACCGGCAACGCTGTGCCGGCGCTTGCCGTTGCGCCTCGGTAAAGCCGCAAGGGTATCGACCTACCGGCTTCCACGCTTGCCGATAAGTCGCGAATCTCGGCGACCGGCGCAGGGTCGGGCGCCAACACCTCGCGAGCGGCGAGAAAGAGGCTACGCGCTTCGGGCGGGCTCAAGGTTTCATAAGGCGGCCGCCCGGATAAACGAACCATCTCGAGAACTCGCTCGGCATCGCGATCGAGCGCCATTAGGGAGCTCCTCGTGGAAAGGGATGAGGTTCTTCATCTTAAGGATCGGACGGCGCTCTGGGCCAGATCCGCGTCGCCCGGATATCTGCGCGTCTAACAGAAAGCCCCGGTCGGGGGAGACCGGGGCTTTCGTGGCCTGGCGGTGTGCCGGTCCGACAGACCCATTCGCATCGTTGGGGGACAAAACGATGCCTTGGTTAGAATGCCGCCATTCTACCTGAATTGCAATTACGAATCGCGTTAATTAACTACGAATTGGGTCGATCGCCCACTCCGCCACGGGGTGTCAGAGCGACAGCGATCGTGGCAGCCATAAGGAAATCAACGGGATATAGGTCACCAGCATCAGCACGAAGAACATAACGGCATAGAACGGCCAGATCTCGCGCACCACCTGCTCGATCGTGACGCGGCCGACGGCGCAGCCGACAAAAAGGATCGCGCCGACCGGCGGATGGCACAATCCAATGCCAAGATTGAGCAGCATGATCATGCCGAAATGCACCGGGTCGACGCCGAACTTCATGACAACCGGTAAGAGGATCGGCGTCACGATTAGGATCGACGGCGCCATGTCCAACAGGCAGCCGAGCACGAGCAGCAGGATGTTGATCAAAAAAAGGATCACGTTCTTGTCGCTCGACAAAGTCAGCAGCAACGCCGTGACCCGCGCCGGCACCTGCATCAGCGCCATCACGTAGCCGACGCTCGACGCGAACGCGATCAAAGTCATCACCATCGCCACCGTGCGCATCGTGCGGTGGATCAACTCCGGCAAGTCGCGCCAGCGATAGTCGCGATAGACGAACATCGTCACAAAGAAGGCCCAAATGCAGGCGACGGCGCCGGCCTCGATCGCAGTGAACACGCCGCCGAGAATGCCGCCGAGGATGATCGCCAAGGTCACCAGCCCCCAGAGCGCGTCGATCGTGATCTTGACCGCTTGGCGCAACGGGACGGTCTCGCCGCGCGGGTGACCATTGCGATAGGCGAGAACCAGGCACAGCACGATGAGTGAGGCGCCGAGCAACAGGCCCGGCATGACCCCGGCCATGAACAGGCTGATGATCGAGATTGTGCCGCCGGTGGCGAGCGAATAGATCACCGCATTGTGGCTCGGGGGGACAAGCAGCGCCTGAACGGAAGCGCTGATCGTCACATTGGTCGCGAAGACGCGCGGATAGCCGGTTCTTTCCATCTGCGGGATCATCACCGACCCGATCGCCGAAGTGTCGGCTACGGCCGAGCCGGAAATGCCGCTCAGGAACGTCGTGGCGAGGACATTGACCGCCGACAGTCCGCCGCGAATGCGAACAAACCCAACCAACACATTGGCAAAAGCCACCAAGCGGCGCGCCATGCCGCCTTCGGCCATGATCGCGCCGGCCAGGACGAAGAACGGGATCGTCAGCATTGCGAATTTGCTGACACCGCTCGACACCTGAAGCATCACGGCCTCGAGCGGGATGCCGATCCAATAGGCGCCGGCAATGGCTCCGAGTCCTAGCGCATAAGCGATTGGTACGCCCAAGGCAAAGCAGACGAGCAGTGTCCCTATGACGACCAGGACTTCCATCGGCTGATCTTGGCGTAGTCAGTCGGGCGTTAGGATCGCCGCATGCGCTTCGCTAGCCTGCGGCGGACGGCCGATCAGCAGACGCTCGGCGACAAAAAGCAATGTAATGGCGCCACCTATCGGTATCGGCACATAGGTCACGCCGACGGATAACGCGGGAAATTCAGCGATTGACTGGTGCCAGGTCGTGCCGACGAGCCGCGCTCCCCAGATCAGCATAAACAGGCCGACCAGCGCGACCAACCCCTCGGACAACGACTCGATGACAGGCCGTACTGACGGCGACAAAGCCCGCACTAGCACAGAGACGCTCATATGCGTGCCCGCGCGGTAGCATGCCGCAGCGCCAAAAAATGTTAGCACGATGGTCAATAGAATGGCCATTGGTTCGGGCCAAGATGCGGCGCTATTGAGGGCGTAACGGGTAAAGACGCCCCACGGGATGACCGCCGAAATCAGCACCAACGACGCCCCGGCGATGACGACGCAGAGGCGATACAGTGCGTCCATCGCCATACGTATCCGATGCTTCACTCTAGTGCGCCTGCCAACGCAACACTGATCGGTCGGTGGTGAGTGGCCCGCATAGCAGGTCAGATTAATTAACCGCCTGAATGCGCTTGATCAGATCGGCGTACTTGGCACCGTACTTGTCCCACACCGGCTTGACTGCGGCTTGGAACGGCGTCTTGTCAGGGACAGTATCGACCTCGATGCCGGCGGCCTTCATCTTGGCCATCGCCTCCGCTTCGACTTTCTTCCACAGCTGGCGCTCATCCAGTTGCGCTTCGCGCGCCAATTTCTTGATGAGGGCCTGATCGTCGGGCGAAAGGCCATCCCAGGTAGCGCGAGAAAACACTAAGATCTCGGGCACGATCAGATGCTCGGTCAGAGTATAATACTTCGCGACCTGGTAATGATTGTCGAACACGAAGCTCGGTGGGTTGTTCTCCGCGCCGTCAACCACCCCGGTTTGTAACGCGCTGAATACCTGATCGTAGCCCATCGCGACGCCGTTGCCGCCGAGGGCATTCATCATGTCGACGAACATCGGGTTGCCCATGACCCGCACCTTCAGGCCCTTGAGGTCATCGATGCTTTTTATCGGTTTTTTGGTGTCATAGAGACTGCGGGCGCCGGCATCCATCCAGGCAAGGCCGATCAGGCGGGCGTTGGGATTATTACTGACTTTATCGAGCAGCTCCTGGCCGATCGGGCCATCGATGACCTTTTCCATATGGGCGGTGCTGCGGAACAGGAACGGCAAGTTGAAGACGTTGAGGTCATCGACGACCGGTCCCAAGGCGCCGACGCTGACCCGCGCGAACTGCAATGCGCCGACTTGCGCCTGCTCAATTGCTTCCTTCTCGCCGCCGAGCTGCATCGACGCGTACATCTGAATGCTGAGCCGTCCCCCGGTCGCCTGTTCAAGCTTCTTCCCCATATTTTCGACGGCCTGAACGGTCGGATACCCCTCGGGGTGAACGTCCGAGGCCTTGAAGACCATCTTCTGATCCGCCGCTCTCGCGCCAACCCCGATCAATTGGAGCAGCAATGCCGCGATGACGAATTGCAACGCACGGCGTCTGTCGATCATTTGCGCCTCCCCTTTCATCTCGTCGCTTTTATATGCTTCTCGCAAGAATTATTCCATGAAGTCGCTAAGGATGGCGCGCTGCGATTCTCGCCTTCGATGCGATATTCGAAAATCGGGATTTCAACTGCACTTCCTCTAACCTTTTCGGTCGCGATCGGGCGCAGTCGGCCCTCATCGTCGGAAAGAGCCGCCGCGACGTCGCCGGAAATTGCGCATGCTACGTTGTGGGCCTTTGCAGCCTCCTCCATTCGGGCAGCGATATTGATCGTCGCGCCGTAAACTCCGATGGACCGCTTGGTGTCGCCCTGCTCGCTGACGACGACCTCGCCGCCATGGACCCCAACGCGGAAGGATGGAACGATGCCGAACTGTTCCAAGAACTCCTGTTGCTCCCGTTGGACCGTCGCAAACACCGCGTCGATTGCCCGCAAAATCCTGTTTTCTTTGACCGCTTCCTGCCAGTTCCACAGAGCGATGAGACCGTCCCCCTTGTACAAATAGATCTCGCCGCTGTAATCGGTGATCGGCTTCGAAACGTCGAAGAGAAACTTGCCGACCAGCGATTTTGTCTGGACTGCGCCCAGCCGTTCGGCAATTCCAGTGGAATTGTTGATGTCAAGAAACAGCAGGACCTTCTCCTCGATGACCGGGCGATGGTAGGTGCCGACGGTCAAATGAAACAGGGTATCGATGCCGATGAAGTGAACGGTTCGCATCACGACGATGCCGATGACGGAAAACGCGATTACCACCGGGATCACCGCCGGCAGCCTGGCGTACGGCACCGGTGACTTGTAAATTGGCCAAAGCAACAAATGAGTGAAATGGATCGCGACTAGGAACAGAATCACCACCACTATTGTGTAGACAATGATCGCGCGTAGCGGATGAATGCTGCGGATCCATCGCCCACGCAGACTTTGGACATAAAACTGTTCGAAAAGACCGACTCCAATGCCGACAAAAAGGGCATTGAGAACGCCAAAGGCGACCGGGCGCCCGTTGGCGCTGGTTGTCAGCCCGGCGAGTACCGCAAAGATGACAACCGATAAAAGGATCGATGTCAGCTTGCGACGGGTGGAAATCGAAAGCGAAGCGAAGGTAAGGTCCATAGTCGGAACGATCGCGGCTATTTCAGCCAAGTAAACGGAACAAAGCCGTCACGGTTCGGCATGCGGACCTTCGGTAAGGTTTGTGCGTTCATCGCGTCGCCATCGCCGATAATGCCGTTGAGCTGCAGAAGGTAGGCAGCGACCGCGTAAACCTCGTCATCACTCAGCGACTTTGGCGCATTCAACGGCATCGCGCGCCGCACATAGTCAAAAAGCGTCGTCGCATACGGCCAAAAGCTTCCGACGGTTTTGACCGGCGCCTGGGCACCCGTCAGAGTTCCGATCCCGCCGACGAGCTGATCGTTGGGTTTGCCCGCCCCCTTTTCGCCATGGCAGGGGAGGCACTTTGCGGTATAGACCGCTTCCCCCTGTTGCGGAGTGCCGCTGCCGGGCGGCAGCCCCGCCCCATCCGGGCCAACGCTAATGTCCCAAAGGGCAATCTCTTCGGGTGTCGCGGGGCGGCCCAAATCCGGCGTCCCGGCGAGAGCGGCCGCCGATAAAGACAGGAAAACCGATGCGGCGATCAGTCGGTTACGCATAAGCATGGCGGACCTCCCCATCAACGCCGACGGCCCAGCTGGTGACGCCATTGTAGTGATAAAGCGTTTTGTTGCCGCGCTCGGCCAGCAACGCGGCGCGCGTCGGCTGGACATAGCCGGAGCTGTCGGTCGCGCGGCTTTGCAAGACGGCCGCAGCGCCGTCCCAGCGCCAAGGTATGCGGAACCGGGTCAGTGCTTTCGGCAAAATCGGCTCTTGCAATGCCGCGAGAGCCCAGCTTTTGCCGGCATCGGCAGAGACCTCTACTTGGCTGATCTTGCCGTGGCCCGACCATGCAAGCCCCGAAATCTCGTAAAGGCCTGCCCCTTTTAGTATCATGCCCGGCGAGGGATGGGTAATCACCGATTTGGCTTCAATCAGAAAGACGAATTGCAGTGACTTGCCGCTCGGCAGCAGGATCGTGTATTTCGAGGTTTCGTCTTTTGTCATCGTCGGGCTGTGGGTGACTTTGATCCGCCGCAGCCACTTGACGTTCATGTTGCCTTCGTATCCCGGCAGCAGCAGCCGCATCGGGTAGCCATTTGACGGCCGCACGCGCTCGCCATTCTGGTAAAGCGCAATCAAAGCGTCATCCATGGCCTTGGCCATCGGTATGCTGCGGCTCATGCTGGCGGCGTCGGCGCCTTCGGCCAAAAGCCATTGCGCCTGGGAATCGGCACCCGCTTCCTCGAGCAGAAGCGCCAGTCTGACACCTGTCCATTCGGCGCAGGATACCAAACCATGGAGCCCCTGCAGATCGAGCTGGGCCGGCTCTTTCTGATAGAGAGCTCCGCCATTGCCGGCGCATTCGATGAAGGCAATGCGCGTCTCCGTCGGATAGCGGGCGAGCGCCTCCAGCGTGTAAACCAGCGGGCGTTTGACGAGACCGTGGATCAGCAGGCGGTGGACACCCGGGTCAATGTCGGGAATGCCGGAATGGTGCCGTTCGAAATGCAGGCCGTTCGGGGTTATCGTGCCGTTCAACCGCTGAAGCGGCGTTCGCGACGCGCCCGTCCCGGTGGTGCCCGGCAAGCTCGTGAAGGTGCGCACGACTGTGGCTTCGAATTTTGAGGGCTGCCCGTAACCGACGAAAGGCGAGCCCAGCTCCTTCATCCAGGGTTCGACTGAAATGTCTGCACCGGCGGCGGGCCGGGCTGTTAGTGCCCCGACGCTACCCAGGGATGCCGCCCCGAGGAACACCCGCCGATCGAGCAATCCATTCCCGGCACCTGATCTCAGTGTATCCAAGCTCTCCCGCTTTCTAGACATTTTCGCGCTCCCAAGGATCTTGCCGGTACCTTTCAACTTCGAACAAAATGCCGCGATAGCTCCCGGCCCGCAAACGAGGCGGCGCGGGCGACGCGCCACCGCAGGTCGGCACCGATTGGCGGTTGGCTCGCCTCGGCCATCCGTGCATTGTTTTCCCTTTCGGACGGAGTCCGAAGTGGGGATTTTGATATCCACGTGATTCCCCAACGGCGGGTGTCGATGAGACTGAGCATCGTGACTTTTTTACGTCCCGGAACCGAGCTGCGCGATCGCCCGCTCGGCCGAATCGTCGATTATGCGCGACGCATCGAAAAGAGCGGATTTCCCGGGATATGGGTCACCGACTCCCTTGGCCGTGGGCGTCCGACCCTCGACCCGCTGGTAGCGCTCGGCGTCCTGTCGGCGGCAACACAACGGGTCGAGCTCGGTACAGCGGTGCTGCAAGTCTCGTTGCGCAATCCGATCGAACTGGCCCACCGCGTCCAGTCGGTGTACGCGTTATCGGGCGGCCGGCTGCGCCTCGGCGTCGGCAGCGGCTCGACGCGCGCCGATTTCGATCTCCTCGGCGCCGATTACGACAGGCGCTTTCGCACCTTGATGAGCTCGCTCGAGACGATGCGGCGGGCGTGGCGCGGCGAGCCAGTCAGCGGCGGCACATTGTCGCCGTGGCCCGGCTATGCGGGCGGCCCGCCGGTGCTGCTGGGGGCCTGGCGC
>JBARIB010000530.1:0-2561 GCA_049799535.1 Allostellaceae bacterium
ATCCTGGCGCGCGATTCAGGATTGTCGGAGCGCTATCTTGCGCAACTGGAGAGCGGCAGGGGCAATATTTCGATCAAACTGCTGCGCCGAGTTGGCGACGCGCTGAACCTGCCGCTCTCGAGGCTCCTCGCCGGCGAACCCGCCGAACCAGCCGAGTTGCGGGTGATTGGTGAACTGTTGCGGCGGTTGCCTCCCGCGCGCCTGGGCGAGGCACGCGCCTTGCTCGATGCGCATTTTAGGGCGCCCGATCGCGATGCCCGGCGCCGCAGGATTGCGCTGATCGGATTGCGCGGCGCCGGCAAATCGACACTGGGCCGCCGCCTCGCCCACCGTCTGGCGGTGCCGTTCATCGAGCTCGACAGCGAAATCGAGCGCGATTTTGGTCTGTCGCTCGGCGAGATCTTCGCGCTCTCCGGCCAAGCGGCCTACCGCCGCTCGGAACGCCGCGCGTTGAACGGGGTGCTCGAGCACCATCCGAGCTTTGTGCTCGCCGCCGGCGGCAGCATCGTCGCCGAGCCGGAAACCTACGACGAGCTGCTGTCCCGGTGCTTTACCGTCTGGATCAAGTCATCGCCCGCGGAGCATATGAGCCGGGTCATCGCGCAGGGCGACCTCCGCCCGATGTCCGACAACAAGGAAGCGATGGCCGATCTCAATCGCATTCTCGCCGCACGAACGCCGCTCTACGCCCGCGCCGACGCCGTGGTCGAAACCGCGGAAGCCACGATAGAGGAGAGCTTCCAGCGGCTGCTCGGCGCGCTCCCCGAAGCGGCAGCCCCTGATTGGGAAATTGCGTCGCGAGCCGATTGAGCCGTGGGAAGCGGCTCTAGCAGTCGCGAAGCCATTGAGCACGATGACAACCGCAAAATCGCCCGCTTGTCAGTGCATATTTCCGCCCCATCGTAGTTGCGAGCGGACGCGTTGGCCATGGAGCCGAAGGGCAGCGCAACCTGAAGACGAGGGTTTGCTGCAGATTCGCTGCAGATGCAGCAAAGAGTCATCGCGGGCACAACTCTTGATTGTATAGCGGTTTATGGTCAATTAAGGAACATGCCGGGAACATGCAGCAACGCTCCGCGCCGGGATTGCCGGAGCAAATGGTGCCAAGGCAGCGGCAAAAATCCTGATGCTTAAGAACAGTTGAAGATTTATCGACCGGCAGCTACTTCACTGTGCAGTTCGTAAGCGCCAAACAGAGGATCTCATGTTCAGGGGATCGAAAGAATATTCGCTCGATGAGTTGGTCGAGCATCCCGGGCTCGGCGTTCAGATGACAAGCGAAGGGATCGAGCGTCGATGCCTCGATCTGATGCTCGATGCAAGCACCGGCCAGCATCGCTTCGCAGCACCCGAGTGTGACGACGACTACAAAGGGGCGTAAAAACGTAAACCAGATGCAGGCTTCAACGTTGGCGCCGCGCTAAGCAGCCGTTGTCGCCGCTCGAAATTCAGACGCGGCACTCACCGGCGATGCATCAAATACGCGAGCCCGTAACCGACTGCGCCGGCTATGAACAAAGCGGCGACCGGCTGCTCGGTGGTAAAGCGGGTTATATAACCGCCCGCGAGCGAGCCTTGTTGGTACAAGGCACTGGCGGTCTTAGCGGTTTGATCGCCGATCTCGCGCGCGGCATTTTGCGCGGACTCGCTGGCCTGTTCCATCGCCTGACGACACGCGTTCGCGGCTTGCCGAGCGACCGATGCGGCGCTGTCCTGGAGATCCTGCGCCACTGCCTTGCCCTGATCGAGCGTGCGCTGGATGTTGCCTCCCGCCTCCACGGCAGCATCACCGGCCTTGCCCAGTATTTCGGCCGTATCCGTTGCGGCATTTTTAATTTGCTGCTGATCCATTTTTGTCCTCCGACGCGGATGTGATCGTTTCGGTCGTAAACAGCGGGCGTAGGAAAACGCTCCGCAGTGAAATTTGCCGCGGCAATAAATGCTAGGGCAGCCCGCGTTAAATGCTAGTGTAGCGCGCGTTCGAGCTCGTCCTTGGTCATTTTCGAACGCCCGGGCACCTTCCGGCGCTTTGCTTCCTCATAAAGCTCAGACTTGGTTGGTTCTCTCCAGTCTCTACGCTCGCTCTGCGCTTTTGCGGTTTCGCCACGCCGCTCGCGTGCCTGCGTGCGTTTCAGATTCTGGCGGTTTTCTTCTTTGCTTTCGTATTTCGAGGCGCCGGCTTCATGCAAGCCAATGGCGATTGCCTGTTTCGGGTGCTTCACCTTGCGCCCGCGGCTGGTCTTGAGCCCGCCGTGCTTGAACTCGTGCATGACGCGCTCGATCGTCTCTTTCTGCGCCTTTGATTGATGAGTTGTCATTGAACTGAATCCCGTGATCCCTCACCAGCAGTACATCGTTTGCGAGCGACCATTGGTTCCAAGAACAGGCCTCGATGGAAGGACGGACCAAGGTGGGAACCGTGGCAAGAATGGGACTGTTCGTCGAGGGTGTCTAATCCGAAGTAGAGGAGTAACAAAAGTGGCGAAATTTTACGTAACAGCGGCGGTTGCACTGGCTTTGGCCGCCGCGACCCCAGGTGCCTACGCGCAGACCAGCACAGC
>JBARIB010000531.1:0-1879 GCA_049799535.1 Allostellaceae bacterium
AGTGAGTAAGCAGCCGGCCGCACCAAGAGCGCCGCGATCAAGGTCAAGCCTGCAAATGCGGCGGCCGTGCGCGTCGGCCGGACCAAGAGCAAGAGGGCAAAGCCGGCGTGCGCGATCAGCAGCGGAACGAACAGGCCCTCCGTCATGAGGTAGAGGCTCCACCCCAATAAGGCCGTGTCTAGCGCCAGCACTAACACTACGGCGAGGCCGGAAACTAGGTTGTTCAGCACTCGCCGAACAGCCCATCCCAATATCAAGATCGAAGCCAATAACAAATTGAGCTGTATCGGGACGAGCAGGTCAAGATTTCCGAGAAGAATTGTCACCGTCTTCAAAAAGAAAGGATAGCCCAGGGTACGGATCTCGTTGAAACCGATATAGAGCTCGGTATCGGGGGTGATGATGGCCTTCATCGGCCAGTGGCGTATTATAATCACATTGGCGAAGACGACGATTGGGGCGGAAAGGATGAGGAACGAGCCTAAAGACCCAAGTTGCCTTTCCAGAGCTCCATAGCTGAAGACAAGCCTGCGAACGAGGTCTGATCTCATCGCGAAGGCGCGTATATTCCTGCCATGTGCGACCACCCACGCGAAGAGAAGCAGCCAGGGCAGTACCCCCATCGAGGGGCTGAGGGCCAAGTGGTCGACAGCGTGATAGCGCCGGTTGTTCGTTCGAGGGTCACTGTTATCCGATGTCGAGAATAAGATGTATTTGTTCCAGTGGCTGTAACGGCCACCACCGAGCGTGCGGATGTCCGAATGAAGTTGGTGAGGGGGCCCGAGTGGGCGGCCATCCTCGAACAGCATCAGGCGGGATTGCCGCAGACCCGACTTCGTGTCGGGTGCATGCTGCCACGGCCACGACGCTCGCCCGCCGACAGGGGCTTGAAATGCGGTCCCCTCGTTTAAAACAATATTCTGCGGCAGCAGATCGAACTCGTATTGTGGGTCGGCCTGACGCAATGCCAGCGAAAGAGCACATGCAATAACCAATGATGCCCAAATCGTAGGCTGCAGAAAACGCCGGGCCCGATGCCCCCGCAAGAGTTGGATTCCGCGAAATATCGACAAAATCGTTGAATTCAGACCTTCGGTTTGACTAGCAGGTATCGGCACGATTGCCTCAACAGTTCGATGATGACCTGCGGTCTAGGGCTCTGGCCCCGCCGGCTTCAGGGATCTCCGGAATGGTAAATTCGGGTTCGATTTCGATTCGCCGGCTCGAGCTGAGGAGTTGCCTTCGCTCGCGCCGGCATTAGCTCAATCCCCTTTTCCCCAGCGAAGTCTAGTCGAGCCGTTCATCAACCACAAGCAACGACAAAAACTCTTCGCCCCAACCCGATCAATATCCGGAGACTGAGAGGTTTGACGCGGTGCCCGAAATTGCTTATCGGTGGGCAAGTAGACCGTTGCCGCTGCGGCCACCCGCTGGTCTGTTGGGACACCGAATCGGACGTCTGGAACAATTCCCCAGTCGGGCACTGAGTGTGGCACCAGGGGTGAAGGTGGGGCCAATCTTGGTGCGCGCTCAGTGTCGCGCGCGCCGGGAGCACTTGAGGAGCCCTATCGGGGGGAGGGCCGGCTATGTCGCCACAACAATCCGCGATCTCTAATCTAGTCCGGATTCCACAAACCGCGCGTGACGGGACCCAAGACACCGGTCCAAGCACCGCTTCTTGGCGCTCGCTGGAAACAGCGACCTTGAGCAATGCCGGCTTGGACCTGAAGGTAGCCGTGCTCATACCTTGTCTCAACGAGGGGACAACGATCGGCCAAGTGGTCGCTGACTTTGCCGCAGCGCTTCCTGGCGCGCTAATCTTTGTCTACGACAATAATTCCTCGGATGACACCGTCGAGCGCGCGCTGGCGGCAAACGC
>JBARIB010000532.1:0-4531 GCA_049799535.1 Allostellaceae bacterium
CTTGAACTGCATCCACTTGTTCTTTTCGAGCGCCGGCTGGTTGACCCACATGTAGTTCCACCAGGTCTTCGAGAAGCCGACGGCGCTCTCCGGCTTGTTGACGACCGCCTCGTCGTGCAATTTGGCGCGGATTTCGGGATCGGCGTAGAGCCGCAATTTCTCCTCGTCCGACATGAGCAGGATCGGATGCCACGCCGACAAGCCGCGGAACACCTGGCAGTTCTTCATCGTGAAGTCCTGCGTGACGCGGTTCGGGCTGCACATCGGGTAGGCGCGGATGCCGAGCGACGCGGTCTCTTCAACCCGCTTCATGTGGACTTTCCACTCGTCCGGTTTGCGCATCGTCTGCGACAGGCTGTTGTAGACAACCGTGCGCCCGGTGGCCTCGGCGAGACGCCGGATCATGCCGTCTTTCAGCTCGACATACTGGCCGCCACCAGCCTGGATCGTGCCGGTGCTCATCTCGCGCAGCACATCGCCGAGCGCGAAGATCTCCTTTTCGTCAGCCCACAGGGCGGGGATGTGGCACCCCTGCGGATCATAGTGGCCCTGCTCGCGCGACACCGAGAGGCCGAGCGCACCGGCCTTCATGCCGTCGCGGACGACATCCTGCATCGCCTTGATCTGGTTGTCGGAGGCGCCCGGCTGCTGGCACTCGTCGCCCATCACATAATGGCGTACCGCGGTATGGCCGATCAGATTGCCGACATTGATGCCGAGGCACTTATCGAGACGATCCATATATTGGCCGGTCGTCTCCCAGTCGAAGTCGACGGTCCGCAACACCTCCATCGGGATCGCTTCGACATAGGAGAGGAATTCGGCCAACCGCTCCTCGGTGCCCTTGCGCACCGGCGCCAAGGACAAGGAGCAATTGCCGAAGATCACGGTGGTGGCGCCATGCTCGGGCGAGAAGGTGCACAGTGGATCCCAGGTGACCTGGGCGTCGTAATGGCAGTGATTGTCGATAAAGCCGGGGGCGACGGCGCGGCCTTCGGCATCGATTTTGACGCTGGCTGGTCCGCTCAACTTGCCGATCTCGGCGATCTTGCCGTTCTTGACGCCGACATCGCCTCGAAACGACGGCATGCCGGAGCCGTCGACAACGCGGCTATTTTTGATCAGCAGATCGTACGCCATCAGCATTCTCCTCGAGGCGAATGAGTTCGCCTGCGAGTGTAACCCCTCCAGCGGCTTTCACACATTCTGGGGGAGCGGATGAGCTATGACGATGACGCGGGTGTGGTAATCGTCACGCGACGGCGGTAGTGGCGGGCGCAGCAGTTCGTGCTAAGGCTGTGGGAGCCGACGCTGGGTACGGAGCCGCCAAGCCATGTCACTAACCCCCGACGAATACCACGATCACCTGAAAACCACCGCGGTGCGCGCCGGCTTCAACTTCGACGATGTCGTATTGCCCACGGATAAGTCCGTGCCCGTCGGTCATCTGCGGTTCCGGTACCTCGATTGGGGCAATGAGGGGCAGCGCCCGCTCGTTTTTCTGCACGGCGGTGCATTGACCGCGCATACCTGGGATCTGTGCTGCCTCGCATTGCGCGACGATTTTCATTGCATGGCGCTCGACCAGCGGGGGCATGGCGACACGGATTGGGCACCCGACGCAGATTACTCGATCGCAGCCCAGCGCGAGGACATCAAAGGCTTTGTCGATACACTCGGGCTCGACAAATTCATCCTCGCCGGCATGTCCATGGGCGCGATCAACGCGCTCGCCTTTGCGATCCATTACCCGGAGCGGCTCTCGAATCTAGTGCTGATCGATGCCGGTCCTGAGGTCAGGCGCCCCGGGTCACGCCGCATCCGCGACTTCGTCAATGGCGGCACCAAACCGGAATCACTAGACGCCATAATCGAGCGGGCGCTCGCCTTCAACCCGCGGCGCGACCCGATAGTGTTGCGCCGCAGCCTGATGCACAATTTGCGTCAGCAGACCGACGGCAACTGGGTCTGGAAATACGATCGTCGGCGGTTTCAACAGATGGGCGAGGCGCATACCGCAGAGCGGCGACGGCTCGCCGAAGGCCTCGCTAAGGTCACCTGCCCGACCCTGGTTGTGCGCGGCGCCGAAAGCGATGTATTCCACGACGAAGATGCCGAGCGGCTGGCCAAGCAATTGCCGGATGGCCGCTATGTCACCATCCCCAAAGCCGGCCATACAGTGCAGGGCGACAATCCGAGGGGCCTGGCGGCCGCATTGCGCGAATTTCTCGGCTGAGGTCGCCGGCGGGCTTATCTGCCCGCCTAGACCTTCATGGTGTCCGCCATCCGCCACAGGCGGATCTCGCGCAACAATGCCTCGACCGCACCGCACGCAAAATCGAGGGAAGTTTTATCGACGAGCCGGCCGTCGCGGACCTTGTCGGCCGACGAGGTAATGATCACCTCGCGCGCCAAAGTGACGCGTGACATCATCGAGTCGAGCGCGATCCGCATATGCTCCAGGCACCGGCTGCCGCCCAGCGCGCCGCGTGAGGTCGCCATGATCGCGACAGGCTTATAGGCCATCACCGAGGTGAAAGCGGGCCGCGATGCCCAGTCGAGCGCGTTTTTGAGGACGCCTGGGATGCTGTGGTTGAACTCGGGCGCACAGAGGACGAGCCCGTCGCTGTCAGCAATGGCTTTGAGCAAAGCCTTGACAGGCTCCGGGCGTTTTTCGCCCTCGAAATCTTGGTCGTTAATCGGTATCGGCCGCAGATCGTATATGCGAAGGTCGGCACGGTCGGAGAATTTCTCGCGCAGGGTTTCGAGCACCGCATTCGAATAAGAGCCGGAGCGGAGGCTGCCCGACATTCCGATCAGCTGCACCGGCTTACCATCTGACATCGAAGCTCGTTTCCTGTGCGGGGAGGCTGGGCGGCTCGTCATAACGAATGCCGCTCGCCAATGGCAACCTTCTCGCGCAGCATGCAATGCGGTTACTGGGAAGGGAGTAGTCCTATATGCGAGTGTCCCGGCGGGGGCTGGTGCCGCCCTTTATCGCGATGGATGTCCTGCGCGCGGCCAACCAACGCGAGGCGGCCGGGGCCGACGTCATCCACCTCGAAGTCGGCCAACCCGGAACCTCGGCACCGCGGGCGGTGTTAGACGCCGCCCGACATGCACTCGAAACCGAGCGCATCGGCTACACCGATGCACTCGGCATCCCGCCGCTGCGGGAGGCGATCGCCGCGCATTATATGGGGCAATACGAGATCCCGGTCGATCCCGGCGAGGTTGTCGTCACGACCGGCTCATCCGCCGCTTTTCTGCTAGCTTTCCTCGCCGCTTTCGAGCCCGGTGATCGGGTCGCTCTCGCCGTCCCCGGTTATCCCGCCTACCGCAATATCCTCAGCGCTCTCGAGATCGAGCCGGTGCTGATAAGGGTCGGCGAGAACTCCCATTATCAGCCGACGCCGGAGCTGCTCGCCGATATGGGTCATCTCGACGGGCTCATTGTCGCGAGCCCGGCCAATCCGACCGGCACAATGATCGCAGCCGACGATTTGGCGCGGCTCTGCGGCTACTGCAACGACCGCGGCATCCGGCTCGTCTCCGACGAGATCTATCACGGGATCACCTATGAGACCCCGGCGACCACGGCCCGCGCTTATGGGCGAGAGGCAATTATCGTCAACTCATTCTCGAAATATTACAGCATGACCGGCTGGCGGCTCGGCTGGATGGTGGTGCCGCCCGATCTTGCGCGGTCGGTCGAGTGTCTCGCGCAAAACTTCTACATCTCGCCGCCCGCCCTTTCGCAATCGGCGGCCATTCCGGCGTTTGGCTGCCGCGTCGAGCTCGACGGCCACGTCGCTCGCTATCGCGCTAACCGCGACTTGCTGATCGCGACCCTGCAAGCCGCTGGGCTGAGGCGGTTCGCGCCTGCCGAAGGAGCATTTTATCTTTATGTCGACATTTCGCGCCTGACTCGCGACAGCGAGGAGCTTTGTCGTCGCCTGCTCGCTGAAACCGACGTCGCGGTCACTCCGGGCCTCGATTTTGACCCCATCGATGGCGGCGGATGGGTCCGCTTCTCATTCGCCGGCGCGACCGAGGAGATCGCCGAGGCGGCCCGCCGCCTCTCTGATTGGCTACCGCGGGCGGGTTGATCACCCAGACATCGAGCGTGGGTTCGGCTTGCACGGCCTCCCTCAGCTCGCTTATATGATGGCCGGTAGTGATCGGCTCATCGCGCCTGAGCGTGGTGAATTGCTGCGGGATCCGGCGGGGAAAGCCGGACCACCGCAAAGAATGTGGGCAGCCGCGCCCTCCCAAGGGCGCTCTGATCCCCGGTAGCTCAGTTGGTAGAGCGAGCGGCTGTTAACCGCTTGGTCGCTGGTTCGAGTCCGGCCCGGGGAGCCATAATATCAGAGGGTTAGATGTCACATATCTAACCCTCTGGTTACCCAAGGCGGCCCACGGCAACATTCCGGGCAACACCGCAATCCTTTCGTCAAGGGCGGGTGGGTGAAGCGCCTGCCGTATCCGGCGCCACTGACGTTCGACCATCGGTGGAATTGCCGCAGGTATA
>JBARIB010000533.1:0-5809 GCA_049799535.1 Allostellaceae bacterium
TACCCAGTTTCGGCATCGAGCCGAGCAAGGCCTCGGTATAAGGGTGTTTGGCGGCGCGGAAGAGGTCGCGCACGCTGCCCTGCTCGACGATTTTGCCGGCATACATGACGGCCATCCGGTCGCACATTTTGGCGACAATGCCGAGATTGTGGGTGACGAAGATCAGCGCGACGCCGGTTTCGCGCTGGATGTCTTTCAGCACTTCGAGATATTGCGCCTGGATCGTCACGTCGAGATTGGTCTTCGGCTCGTCGGCGATGATCAGCTTTGGCCCGCCCGCCATCGCGATGGCGCCGACGACGCGCTGGCGCATGCCGCCGCTCATCTGGTGCGGATATTCGCGCATTCGCGCTTCCGGCGAGGCGATGCGCACAGCCCGCAACAGGGCTTGCACGCGCTCCCGCAGCGAACGGCCCCTCACGCCCTGATGATGGTACGCCGGTTCGGCAACCTGCCAATAAATGCTAAAAAGCGGGTTGAGCGACGCCATCGGGTCCTGCAGGATCATCGCGATCTTCCGGCCGCGGATCCGGCGCATCTCGCGCGGCCGCTTTGCCGTCAGTTCCTCGCCGTCGAACACGATATTGCCGCCGACAATGCGGGCCGCCGACGGCAGGAGCCCGACGATCGACAGGCAGGTCGTGGTCTTGCCGCATCCCGACTCGCCGACAAGGCCGATCGTCTCACCCTCACGCAAAGTGAAGCTGATCCCGTCGACAGCCTTGATCACGCGGGATCCGCCAAACGAGGTGTAATGCGTCTGCAGGCCGGAGACCCGCAATACATCGGCCATATCGGCGTCTTCCGCGCCTACAGGTTGCGCAACTGCGGGTCGAGACGGACGCGCAACCAATCGCCCAGCAACTGCGTCGCCAGCACCACCAGCATGATGCCGAGGCCGGGGAAGACGGTCAGCCACCAGTCGCCGACCATCAGCATCGAGCGGCCGTCGGCCAGCATCGAGCCCCAAGCCGGTTCCGGCGGCGGCACGCCGACCCCGAGAAACGACAGCGAAGCCTCGGCGATGATCACCACGCCGATCGTCAGACTGGCCAGCACCATCGCCGAGTTCAACACATTCGGCAGCACGTGGCGCAGGATGACCCGGAAGCGCGACGCCCCGGCGATTTCCGCCAGTTTGATGTACTCACGCTCGCGCAGGCTCAACACCTCGCCGCGGATCACCCGCGCATAGCGCGTCCAATAGACCGCGCCGAGGATGATCACGATGTTCCACATGCTGGGGCCCACCATCGTCGCGAGGAAGATCGCGAAGACGAGTCCCGGCAGGGCGAGCCAGGCATCGGTCACGCGCATGATCACCTGATCGACCCAGCCGCCGAGGTAGCCCGACAAGATGCCGAGCGTCGTGCCGATGCCGCCGGCGACGATCGTTCCTGTGACGCCGACGATCAGTGAGACGCGGGCGCCGAAGAGCAGACGGCTCAACACGTCGCGCCCTTGAAAATCGGTGCCGAGCAGAGCATGCGGGTTGGCGCCCAGCGCCCAGAAGGGCGGCTCGAAGATCTTGGCGCCCGGTATCGGCTCAGTCGGGTCGTAGGGCGCGATCACGTTGGCAAACACCGCGATCAGCACGAACGGGACGAGGATCGCGAGCGGCAATACCGGCAATCCGCGTACCAATCGCGAGGCGCGCCGCAGGCCGCCCGCCTCGCTCAGCGGCGCGGCGCCGACGAGGACCGCAGGATTCTGCTCGGTGAGAAAGGCCATGGCGCACCTATTTGGTTAGCCGGATGCGGGGGTCGATATAGGCGTAGAGGATGTCGATCGTCAGGTTGATCAGGACGATCATCATGCCGGCCTCCATGACGACGCCCTGCACCAGCGGGAAATCGCGCTGGAAGATGCCCTCATAGAGCAACCGGCCGATACCCGGCCAGGCGAAAATAACCTCGATGATGACCGCCGCGTTGATCATCACCACCAGATTGACGCCGGCCAGCGTCAGCACCGGGATCAGCGCATTCTTGAAGGCGTGCAAGGCGATCACGACGTAACCCGGCAGGCCCTTCAGGCGGGCCAGCTTGATGTATTCGCTGCGCATGACCTCCAGCATGCTGGAGCGGGTCAGACGCAGCAGCGAGGCGGCAAAATACCCGCCGAGCGCGATCGCCGGCATGACCAGATGCTGCCAGCCGCCCTGACCGCTCGTCGGCAGCCAGCCGAGCCACACCGAAAACACCAAGATCATCACCAGGCCGAGCCAGAAGCCGGGGACGGCCAGGCCGAACAGAGCGATCACCTTGCCGGCACTGTCCCAGGCGCTGTTGACCTTTACCGCCGAGATCAGACCGGCCGGGATCCCGATGATGAACGAAATCAGCGTTGCCGCGAACGCCAGTTCCAGCGAATTGGGCAGCCTCTGAAAGTACAGCGTGCTTACCGGCATCTCGTAATTAAAGGATTTGCCTAATTCGCCTGTGAGGACGTTCTTGACGAAGGCGAGGTACTGCACCGGCCAGGGGCGGTCGAGACCCCATTCGACGCGGATGCGCTGCAAATCCTCGGCGCGCGCACCGGGTTCTGCGAGCAACGTCACCGGGTCACCGGTCAGCCTGATCACAATAAAGATCGTCAGGCTCAGGATGAGCAAAGTGACGATCGCGTACAGGGTTCTGCGGATGACGAACCGTCCCATCGCCGATCCTCGCTCGTGTTGCGGCCGGTTTAGGCCTTAAGCTGGATGTCTTCCCACGGATAGGCGTAACCGCTGGTGAGATTGGTCGGAAACACGTCCTGCCACTTCTCCGCCTTGATCCTTGGCCCGTATGCGTTGACGAAGGCATGCCGGAACACCGGCACGAAATAGTAGTTTTCCAGGATCGCCCGCTGGATTTCTTCAGCCAGCTGCTTGCGTTCCTTGGGGTCGTAGGAGCTGAGATACTTGGCAAACTTGTCGTCCAGTTCCTTGATGCAAAAGAAGTCCTTGGACTGGAAGCCGCCGCATTTGAACATGCCGTCATACCAGTTGGACCAAGTGCCGCCGATGCGGGTTGCGTTCATAATGATCTGGGTCCCGGGCCACTGGCTCAAACCGCCCTCGATCTTCTTCAAGAAGACGCCGCGCTCCATGACCTGATTTTTGGCGCGGATGCCGATTGCCTGCAACTGCGTTACGATCCGCTCGCCGCGCGAATAATAGTTGGGCACCGGCGTGACCCAGTCGACCGGGAAGCCGTTCGGATGGCCCGCCTCCGCCATCAGCTGCTTGGCCTTGGCGATGTCGTGCGGCCATTTCGGCCAACCCATGCCGTATTCGACGTCGTCGTTGATCCAGTTGCCGTCGACCACGCCCATGCCGTCGCATTCGGCTTGGTTTATCGCGTCGCGATCGATCGCGAGAGAGATCGCCTCGCGCACGCGCTTGTCGTGGAACGGGCTTTTCGGGTCTGTGAAGCCGGGGAATTCGAGCCACCAATTCCCCGAAACCACCGGCGCGAGCGTCAGTTTCGGGTTGTTCTTGACGCGCGCGATCAATTCGCCCGGCACGAAATACATGATGTCGGCTTCGCCGCGCTCGAGCATCGCGACGCGAGTCGCCGCCTCGGGGACGGACTTCATCGTGAATTCTTTGACATGCACCGGGCGGTAGTAACCGTCGAAGGCTTCGAAATCGAGCTGGATGCCCGGCTGCTGCGAGACGAGCTTGTAGGGGCCGGCGCCGACCGGCTTCTGCATGAAGCCGTCCTGACCGACTTGTTCATAATATTTCGCCGGAACCACCCACCCGGCGCCGCAAACATTCGATGTTCCCATCAAAATGGGGAAATCGAGAAACGGCTCATTGAAGTGGAAGATGACAGTCTTATCGCCGGAAATCTCGATCTCCCGGGTGCGCTTTTCGAGCACCTCCTTCCAGGCGCCGCGGTAGTGTTCAAAGCTCCACTTGACGTCCTGTGGGGTGACCGGCGTTCCGTCGTGGAATTTGAGGCCAGAGCGCAGCGTAAACGCACAGCTCTTGGCGTCTTCGGCAAATTGGTAGCTTTCCGCCAGCGCCAAGTGGTCGAACTTCTGCGTTCCGGAGTTCTTGATCAGGGCGTCATGCAGCGCATTGACGAAATTGTCCGGGGTCGCAGTACCATCATGCTGCTGCGGATCGAGCCAGCGGGCGGCGATATTGGTGTGCCAGGCAAGCACCATCTTGCCGCTCGGAACGACGTTTCCGGCCGCGCGGGAGCCGCGTACGAACGGCATTGCCAGCGCTGTTGTCGCCAGCGTCGCCGTCCGCAATACCGTCCGCCGCGTTACCATCGTCATTTCCATTTTCTTTCCTCCGCTGCCACAACACTGCCGGCGGTCAATTCACCCGAACCGAGACACCCTGCGATCGACCTCCAGGCTAGCTTTTGAGCTCGATATCCTCCCAAGGGTAGGCGTAGGCCGTCGTAATCGTCGGAAACACGTCCTGCCATTTCGCCGCTGCGACGCGCGGGCCGATCGCCTGCATCGCAGCATGGCGGAAGACCGGCACGAAATAATAATTTTTGAGGATCGCGCGCTGAGTCTTCCTCGGCGAGCTTTTTCCGCTCGCCAGCGTCGACCGAGGCGAGATAGTTGGCGAACTTCGTGTCGAGTTCCGGTACGCAGTTGCGATCCTTCCCGTTGAAGCCGCCGCAGCGCATGAAGGAATCGTACCAGTTCGACCAGGTGCCGCCGACCCGCGCCGCGTTCAAGATGATCTGGACGCCGGGCCATTCCTTGAGCCCGCCCTGAAGGCGCTTCAAAAACAAGCCGCGCTCGATTGTCTGCAGCTTGGCGCGGATGCCGATCGCCTGCAGTTGCGAGACGATGCGCTCGCCGCGCGAATAATAGTTCGGCACCGGCGTCACCCAATCAACCGCGAACCCCTTCGGGAAGCCGGCCTCGGCCATCAACTGCTTGGCCTTCGCGATATTGTGCTCCCATTTCGGCCAAGGCAGGCCGTATTCGACGTCATCGTTGATCCAATTGCCGTCAACCCGCCCGAGGCCGTTGCATTCGGCCTGGTTGATCGCGTCGCGGTCGATGGCGAAGCTGACCGCCTGGCGCACACGCTTGTCGTGGAACGGGCTCTTCGGATCCTGGAAGCCCGGAAATTCGAGCCAGAAGTTCGCCGAGACCACCGGCGCCAGCATCAGCTTCGGGTTGCTCTTGACGCGGTCAATCAGCTCGCCCGGCACGTTGTAGATGATATCGGCCTCACCCCGCTCGAGCATCGCGATCCGGGTCGCCGCTTCCGGCACGCTGACCATGGTCAGCTGCTTTATGTGCACCGGGCGGTAGTAGTCTTCAAAGGCTTCGAATTCGAGTCGCACCCCCGGTTCCTGCGAGACGAGCTTGTAGGGTCCTGCGCCGACCGGCTTCTGCATAAAGCCCGACTGCCCGAGCTTCTCGTAGTATTTCGCCGGAACCACCCAAGCCGCTCCGCTGACGTTGCTGGTACCGAACAGGATCGGAAAATCGAGAAATGGCTCCTTAAAATGAAAGCGCAGGGTGCGGTCGTTGACGACCTCCACCCCTTGAGTGCGGTCGTGCAGTACCTCGCCCCAAGCGCCGCGGTAGTGTTCGAAGCTCCATTTCACGCCGTCCGGAGTGACCGGCGAGCCGTCATGAAACTTGATGCCAGGCCGCAGCCTGAACGTGGCGCTCTTGGCGTCCTCGGCCATCGAATAGCTCTCGGAAAGCGCCGGGTCGTCGTAACGCCTGTCATGCAGGTTTTTGATCAGGGCGTCATGAAGCGCCATGATGAAATTGTCGGGGCTTGCGGTGCCGTCGTGCTGCTGCGGGTCGAGCCAGCGCGAGGCTATGT
>JBARIB010000534.1:0-1873 GCA_049799535.1 Allostellaceae bacterium
AGGCTCGCCAGATCGCCGCCGGCATCGGGCTCGGAATAGCCCTGGCACCACAGCTCGTCGGCGCTGAGGATGCGCGGCAGGTGCTGCTTCTTCTGCTCCTCTGTTCCCCAATGAATGAGGGTTGGGCCCAAGAGGTTCAGCGCGCTTGCGCTTGGCAGCACGGGTGCGCGGGCGCGGAAATATTCCTCGTCGAAAATGACCTGCTGGATGAAGCTGGCGCCGCGGCCGCCATATTCTTTCGGCCAGGAGATCCCGACCCAGCCGGCGGCGTGCATCGTCTTCTGCCAGGCGATGCGCCTTTCCAATGTCTGGCGGTCCGGCGCGACGCGCTGGTCGGCGGCATCATCGACACAGATCTCTGGCGGCAGGTTTCCTTCGAGCCAATGGCGGAATTCGGCGCGGAAAGCCGCGTGCTCGGGGCTGTCGGCAAAATCCATGGCTACCGCCCCTATTGGTCGAAAATGTCGAGCGGCAGAAAGGCGCTGACCACGATATTCGGCACGTCGACCAGCTCGCTGAGCTTGAGGTCCACCGCGACGCTGCAGATCGCGTAGGCCTGTTGCCGGTTCCAGCCGCGCTCGACCAGGAGCTCGATCATCGCCAACAAGGCGTTGCGGGCGCTCAACGTCGCGTCTTCGCTCTCGTTGGTGCCGTCGTCGCGGATCGACATCCCGGTCGTCGCGAGAAAGCGCTTCGGGGCGGCGAGTTCGGGCGGGAAGTAGTAATCGTCGCGCGCAAAACGCGGGAAGCGGATGCCGCGGCGCTCGGCCTCGCCCTTGTGCACCGTAAAGCGCACGAGGATCGCACCGGCCATCTCGATCGCGGTGCCGCAAGCCTCGCCGTCGCCCTGCGCGAAGTGCGCGTCGCCGACCGAGAACAGCGCGCCGTCGACAAAGACCGGCAGCATGAGGCGCGCGCCTTTGCTCAGCTGCTTGATGTCGAGATTGCCGCCGTTTTCGCGCGGCGGGATCGTGCGCAATGCCTCCGACGCGATCGGCTCCGAGCCCGGCACCGCGCCCGCTCTTTCGGGCAGCAATACCATGCCGCCGCGGCCCAAAAGGTTCGCCTCGCGGCGCTGGATCCTCTCGCGCAATTCTTTCGACGGCGCGACGCCGATGACGCCGACAAAGGACCCGTCGGGGATCCGCACACCGGGCAGATCGGCGGACTGGGCAAAACCGTTCTTGATGCTCCATTTGGCGATATAAGGCTCAGGAAACGCGTCGCGCAAAAATCCGAAACCCGGAACCTCCACGGTGTAGCCGAACGGCGCCGCCTTCATGTCGCAGATCTCGACCTCGAGCAGATCGCCGGGCGCGGCGCCGCCGACATAGACGGGGCCGGTCAGCGGGTGCACGAGATTGAGGTCGCAGCGGCGCAGATCCTCGGCCATCGTGGCCGCACTGATCTGGCCGTCGAAGGCGTCGCGGGTCTCGATCTCCACCTCTTCGCCGGGCGCTGCTTCGACCACCGGCGTGACCGCCTCGTGCCAGCGGTTGTGGCCCTTGCCGGGCTCCTCGGCGAGGCGCTTGCTGCGATCGATCGTGATGCTCTTCATGGCCTCTCTCCGGACGACGGCATCCCGCTGGACGCTATGCGCAAGGCCTCGCCGTGGCAAGCGCGGGCGCAAGGCCGGAACCTGCCCGCCAGCGGCGGGGCTATAGCCGCGATGATCGCGGCCGGTCTCCTTTGGCGCAAGACGACCCAAGGGCAACCCACCCGCGACAATGCCGCGGGCTAGGCCGCCGCTGAGGAGGCGCGTATCGGCGCTAACGAGACAAGCAGGCTACCCCGCTGACAGAGCTGCGCCTGTTGGATAGTTGGAGCGACGCTGGGCGGTTCGAGGTGGCAGCTATAATATCCAAGCCCGCAA
>JBARIB010000535.1:0-2535 GCA_049799535.1 Allostellaceae bacterium
TGCCGCCGGGATGGCGCGGCTCGAACCGGCGGTTCTCGAGGCGCTGGACCAGCTGCTCACGCCGGAGGCGATCGTGCTGCGCAACGACAGCCCGGCGCGCGCGCTCGAGGGCCTGCCGTCCGAGACACGGATCGCCAAGGGAAATCTCGAAGAACCGGTCGCCGTCCACGAGTACGGCGGCATCTTCCACGCCAATGTCCTCGCCGGGCAGAAGACCGGGTGGTTCTTCGACCAGCGTGACAACCGGCGTTTTATTGCTTCCCTCGCGCGCGGCGCGCGGGTTCTCGATCTTTGTTGCTTCACCGGCGGCTTTGCGGTGCAGGCGGCGCGCGCCGGCGCAACCGAGGTGCTCGGCGTCGACCGGTCCGAGCCGGCATTGGTGCTCGCCGCAAACGTGGCCCATAGCAACGCTGTCGCAGAAATCTGCTCTTTCCGGCGCGGCGAAGCCTTTGCCGAAGCTGCCGGGCTGGCCGCCGCAGGCGAGCGCTTCGACATCGTCATCGCCGATCCGCCGGCGTTTGCGAAATCGCGCAAGGAGGTGCCGGCGGCGCTACGCGGCTACCGCAAGCTCGCCCGTCTTACCGCTTCGGTCACGGCTGCCGGCGGCATCCTGTTCCTCGCCTCTTGCTCTTATAACATCGGCGAAGCCGAGTTCGCCGAGGCGGTCCGGAGTGGGCTCGCCGATGCCGGACGCGGCGGGCGTATCCTTCGCGTCGCGGGCGCCGGCGCCGATCACCCGGTGCATCCGGCACTGCCCGAGACGGCCTACCTTAAGACACTGACGTTGGCCCTCGACTGAAGGGCAATGCCCCCACGGCCGCTTGATCCTCAGGATGCCGTTGCGCGGATCCGGCTGATTTGGCGGGCGGCGGGGGCGGGCAGGGTCACGCGAAAAACTGTGCCGGCGGCGGTGCTCGACACCAGGGTCAGCTCGCCGCCATGGGCACGCGCGAGCTCGCGCGCTATCGCCAGGCCGAGACCACTGCCGCCGGGGCGGGCCGAGCCGAAAAACGGCCGGAACAGATTTTCCCTCGCCTTCGGCGGCAACCCGGGACCGTCGTCGCCGACCTCGATGGCGATCGTCCCGTCCTCGCGCAGGGCAGAAAAGCGCAACCGGTGGGCCCCGGCCTCGACTGCATTGCGGGCCAGGTTGAGAAAAACCCGGTATAGCTGGTCGCGGTCGGCTTCAACCGTGAGTTCGGGCGAAATCGCGTCCTCGATCGCCAGATCCTCCGTGGAAACGGCGAGAGCGGGCCCGATCTCCCCGATCAACGGCGCCAGCTCGAAGCGGCTCGGCGTGAGCGGCGGGGTGTCCTCGCGGGAAAAATCGAGCGTCCGGGTGCACAGCGCGACGGCGCGATCGATCGCATCGAGAAGGCGCGGCGCGACGCGACGCACTTCGGTCGCGGTGCTCGCGGTCAGGCCATCGGTGACGAGCCGCGCGGTTGCCAGAATGTTGCGGAGATCGTGGTTTATCTTGGTTACGGCCGTGCCGAGCGCCGCGAGGCGCGCCCGTTGACCGAGTGCTTGGCGCACCGTCCTCTGCAGCACGGCAAGCTCGCGCTCGGCGACCCCAATCTCGTCCCGTCGGCGGCTCGCGGCGATGACCCGCGACGCGTCCTCGGGATCGTCGCGAAACTCGACCATACTGGCGGTAATCCGCCGCATTGGCCGCACCAAGAGCCAATGCAGGCTCAGATAAACCAGCGCCGCCGTAATCAGCGAGAGCACCAGCGAAAGTTCCAGGATGCGGATACCGAAATCCCATAATTCAGCGCGCAGCGGCGCTTCGTCGAGCAATACCCCGACGGTGTCCGCATCGCCGGTCCATGCAGGGCCGAGCACCCGCAGCACGCGGTTTCCTTGGCTGAGCAGAGTGCGGAACGAGCCCCTGATCGCGAGCAGAATGTTCGGGTGCGTCAGATCGATCGTGAAACTGGGCTGAGGCGGATGGGAACGGTCGAGCCTCAGCTCCGACCCATCGGCGCGGTAGAGCGCGACCCCCTGCGCCCCGACTCGCGCGAGCAGCTTGTCCGTGAGGCTCTGTTCGAGGCGCCCGGTCGAGCTCGCCTCAACCGCCAAGGTCGCGAGGTACCCGGCCGCAAGGCGATCTTCGAAATAGGTCATACGGTATCGTGCGACCGACGGGACAAATATCAGCACCTCACCCACCATCACGAAAAAGATGGTGAGAACCAGAAGCCGGGCTGAAAGGCTCCTCAGCAGCACGACCTTTCAACTCAGCCGAAGCGTGCGAGAAAACGCACGAGCCGGCGGGTGTGCGGAGAAAACAACGTCGGCGTATAATAGCACCCTGCGGCGCGCTTGCTCGCCTCGCCGCGTGTTGGGTAGGGGACAATCAGATTCGCAACTGCGCCGACTCTGAGCTTTTGCGAAATCGCCAAGGCCCAGGGTAAGATCAGGTCGCCGGCACCGGCGCCGAGTATCGAGGCGCCAAGCACGCGGCCACCGCGGCCAAGCACTACTTTGACGAGGCCTTCGGTATCGCGTTCGGTTTGCGCCCGGTCGTTCTCA
>JBARIB010000536.1:0-4363 GCA_049799535.1 Allostellaceae bacterium
GCTTTGCGACCGAACGCACCGTCTCGACCGACACCACCGCTGCCGGCGGCAACGCCACCCGGTTGTCGTTGGGCGAGGAAAACGGCGCCGTGGCCTCCTAAGTACCGCCGGCAGGGACTCAGGCGCCTCCACTTTGGAGCCATAAGCGGCCCTCATCCACTGCCGCGTTCTCCATCCCGCTTCATCCTAGATCGTGCTACCGAGGCCAAGCCCATCGGAACATGGCCAAGTCAGCGTTCAGCCGAGGGCCGCGGTCCGGCGCGACCCCGATCGTGCGCAGCAGACCGACACTCACTGCGGATCCCGACTGGGGAAGCGCGCGACCACGCGGCGGCTCGCCTCTTGCGGCAAAGCGCGATCGCGACTTAGCGCGATTTGCCATTGCCGAACACCCCCAAAGAAGCGATCTTCGTCCTCCAGCCTACGGAACCCCGGGAAATTTGGGGAAGTGATCGCCAGTAAAAGAGGGCCAGCTCGACCAGAAGCAGGCCGAAGAGGCGAGAGGGAGAGGTGCCTATGGCGGTGACGGCGCAAACGATAGAGTCCTACGTCGGCGAGGCGATGGACGAAGCGCGAATGGGACCGGTCCATTGGCGCGTGCTGGGTTTAGTGGCGGCCGGCTACTTCTTCGACGTGCTGGATTTCACCATTTTCGGGGCGCTCGTCCCGGACCTGCTGAAGAGCGGGTTCGTCACCCAGCAGCAGGTGCCCTGGGTCGGCAGCGCCACGGCGCTGGGGTTATTTGTCGGCACGCTCGGGCAGGGCGAGTTCACCGATCGGTTCGGACGCAAGGCGGTCTACCAGTTCAACCTGTTGCTGTTCGGGCTGGCGACGATCCTGGCCGCCTTGCCGGCGATCCCGAGCATCGGGTTCGAGCCCGGCCTCAACTGGCTGCTGATCTTCCGCTTCCTGGCCGGGGTCGGGCTCGGGGCCGAGCAGCCACTGTGCTATTCCTACACCGCCGAATATGCGCCGAAGCGCATCCGCGGCCGTGTCATCGCGCTGATGCAGTTCATCGGTGGAGCCTGGCCGTGGCCGGTCGGCGTGCTGTTGACGCTGGCGTTGCGTGATAGCATCGGCTGGCGCGGCATCTGGATCATTATCGGCATCGGCGCGCTGATCGTTTTCGTGCTGCGCTTTTCCCTGCCGGAATCGCCGCGCTGGCTAGCGACGCACGGCCAAGGCCAGAGGGCGCTCGACCTGATGCAACGCATGGGCCTACGCACCGTGCCGCTATCGTCGCTGCGCACCGACGCCGCGAGCGACACCCGGCGCGACCCGATGGGCATCGTGTTGCGCGAATATCCGGGACGGGTCGCAGCCGGTATGATCTGCTTTGCCGCATTCTTCGGGATCGCACTCGGGCTGGGCGCCTGGCTGCCGAACATTCTCGTGCAGCGCGGCTTTACGATCGCCAAGTCGCTCAACTCGATCTTCTGGATCACCCTCGCCTTTCCGTGCGCCAGCGCCTTCATGATGTATGCGCTGGAGCGCTTCGGGCGCAAACCCACCGCCGTTATCGCCTTCATCCTGACCGGCGTCTTTGGGCTGGCCTGGGCCAATGCGGGGAGCGAGGCCGCGGTGCTGGGGATCGGCTTCGCGATGATATTCTTCACGCAGCTGGCCGGCAATTCCTCGCAGGTCTTCATCTCCGAGGTGTTCCCGACCAACGCCCGCGCCTCCGGCTTCGGCCTGTGCCAGGCGGCCGGTCGGATCGCGGCGTTCGTCGCGATACCGGCGTTCCTGTGGATCCAGCAGGGGTACGGCCTCAACGCGGTGTTCGTGGTAATCGCGGTCATCGTCGCGATCGCCGCAATCGCCGTGACGCAAGTCGGGCCCGAGGCGCGGGGCCTCGCCCTCGATGAAATTGCCCCGCCAACCGCGTGACGCGAACAGGTTATTTGTCATTCCCGCGGAAGCGCAAGGCTGTCTGGGGAAAATCGATGGTCAACTTTGCCGTCAAATTTGCTCCTGAAAACCCGCTCTAGTACCCTCTCCCCTCGCTGGCGGGGGGAGAGGGGCTTGTTCCGACCAGTCACGATTGAGCGACACGGATCTGTTGCAACCAGGTTCGATTCCCCGGACAGTCCTGCTGGGAAGCGGGAATCCGGGGGCAGGCTCTGGCGGTTGGCCCCGCACCCCGCTTTTGCGGCGGTGATTTTGAGGCTTTCATATGAATGGCCCATTATGAACCAAATACCCAGCGGAGAGGCGGCAGCATGATCCCGGTCTCGGCGCGCAATATCGAATTTGTCGGCCACACCGATCAGAACGGCCGCGGTGACGGCGTGCAGGTCATGGTCCATAAGGGTCATGCCTTTGTCGGCCACATGTTCAACGGCGGGTTTACCGTCACTGACGTTGGCGACCCGCGCCGCCCCCGCCCGGTGAATTTTGTCGCGGCGCCGCCGAATTCGCGCGCCTTCCATCTACAAACCCACGGCGACTTGTTGCTGACCGTGAATGCCCCAAACATTTGGGTGTTGCAGGGCTATTCCGACCCGAACGACTACTTCAAGGCCTCGATCACCGAAACCTTCACCAAGCGCGACAAGACCTTTGCCGCCGGGTTACGCGTCTTCGACATCTCGAAGCCCGCCGAACCTCGCGAGATCGGCTTCATGCCGGTCGACGGGTTGGGGCTGCACCGCCTGTGGTATGTCGGCGGGCGCTATGCCTATGCCTCGTGTCATTGGCAGGGCTTTACCGATCATGTGCTGGCGGTCATCGATATGGCCGAGCCAACCCGCCCCGAGGTCGTCGGCCGCTGGTGGCTGCCCGGCATGCACACGGCAGGCGGCGAGACGCCGAGCTGGAGCGGCCGGCGTTACGCACTGCACCATGCGATCGTCATTGGGAATCTCGCCTACGCGGCGTGGCGCGACGGCGGAATGACGATCCTCGACATCGCCGATCCGACCGCGCCGAAATTGCTCGCCCACCGCAACTGGTGCCCGCCGTTCGGCGGCGGCACCCACACGCCATTGCCGCTCCCCGGCCGCAATCTCGCGGTCTTCGCCGACGAGGGTAATCTCGACAATTGCGCCAACGGCATTCAGCGCTGCTGGGTATTCGATGTGCGCGAGCCGACCAACCCGGTGCAGATTGCCGCGTTTCCGACCCCGGCCGAAGAAGACTATTGCAAAAAGGGCGCGAAATTCGGCCCGCATAATTTGCACGAGAACCGCCCCGGCTCGTTCCAGAGCGAGCAATTGATCTTTGCCACCTACCAGAATGCCGGCGTGCGCGTGTTTGACATCACCGACCCGTTCGCGCCGCGCGAGGTCGGGCATTTTGTGCCGCCCGCGCCCGAAAAGATGGTTGATCCGCGTCCGAACCGCCCGCGGATGATCCAATCAAACGACGTCTACGTGGCGCCAGACGGGCTGATGTACGTGACCGACGTCAATGACGGTCTGACCGTACTGCAATTCAAGGGCTGACGGCGCTGGAATAAACTCGATTAGAGCGCCAGTGACGTGCGGACCTCTGGGTGAGGTGCGCATCCCGCCGCCCGCAGGGAAGTCGGCTTCTCGCCCAGCGTAGTAGGTCGCCTGGCCGGTGAACACCATTGCGGCCTTGTCGATTTGCTCGCGGAGAATCGGCTTTACGGTAGCGGCGTTCACTTCCGAGACATGAAATGGGCCGGTATTCGGGCGCACATGGGACCAAAGTGATTTGGTTCGTCGCGCCGGACCGGCGGCGGCTCGTGCCGTCGCTGAATGCGTGGCAAAAACGCATCTGGGAGTCCAAAACTGCGGGGTCTTCTTGATCAGCTCGGGCTCGGGGTTTAGTGAGCCGGCTCCGGTTAGCCGGGATCCTGAGCAGGTAAACGCGTGGTCATGCAGTCGGGTAAAAATATCGAGATCCGCAAAGGTTGCGCCCGCGCGAGCTCTCGTTGCGCCGAACAACCTCGCGCGCGTCCAGATCGTCGGCGGATAATTGCGGGCGGCATCGCGGCGCTCGGAACTAATATGCGCCTTATGCGCAGCCATGCCGCAACTCAGGCAGCGCTGCGCGATATGGCCGCGGAGAAAGGCCTGATATACGGGACGACGATTTCAGCGGCGCAGATCACCGGCGACCGCGAATTTTGTCGAGCTCGTGTTGCAGCAGGCCGGGCTGCTTGTCGCCGAGAACGAGATGAAGTGGCAGGTCATGAATCGAGGCAAGCCCGGTGATGACGATTACGGTCCTGCCGACACCATCGCAAATTTTGCGCTGGAAAACGGCTTGGCTCTGCGTGGACACAACCTTTTGTGGTACCACCGCACTCCAAGCTGGTTTTTTGATCTCGAAACGCGGCAGGAGATGGAGAAGGCGGTTGTCGACCGCATCCACGACCTCGCAGGCCGCTATCGCG
>JBARIB010000537.1:0-3491 GCA_049799535.1 Allostellaceae bacterium
GGCCACAGACGACGCCGATCGGCAGGCCGCCGCCGAGCGTCTTGCCATAGGTGACGAGGTCGGCTTGGACGCCGAAATATTCCTGCGCA
Source organism: Allostellaceae bacterium (assembly GCA_049799535.1). Classification (GTDB taxonomy): domain Bacteria; phylum Pseudomonadota; class Alphaproteobacteria; order ATCC43930; family CGMCC-115725; genus AP-15. The sequence goes on from JBARIB010000537.1 coordinate 90, forward strand.
CCGCCGGGTGCGAGGCGAAAGCCGACGAAGACCTCATCAAAGATCAGCACGATGCCGCGCTCGGCGCAGACCGCGCGGAGTTGCTTCAGCCAATCGGCATAGGCCGCGCGATCGAGATTCGCCTGCCGAGTGCTGTCGACCAAGGTCGAATCGGCCGGCGCGGCGTTATTCGGGTGCATGACTTGCACCGGGTTGACGAGGACGCAGGCAATGTCGCGGCGACTGCGCAGCACGCGCAATGAGGCCTCGGACATGTCCTTCAGCGTATATGTCTCATGCGCCGGCACCGGATTGCCGACACCCGGCTGCACATCGCCCCACCAGCCGTGATACGCGCCACAGAAGCGCACCAAGTGAGATCGCCTTGTGTGATAGCGCGCGAGCCTGACCGCCTGCATGACGGCTTCGGTGCCGGACATGTGAAACGAGACCTCGTCCATTCCCGACAGGCGCACGAGGCGCGCGGCATTGTCAGCGACCACGGGATGATACGAGCCCAATACCGGACCGAGCGCGTGCGCGCGCTCGATGCCGCGATCGATGCACTCCTTATAAAAATCGTAGCCGAACAGATTGACGCCGTAAGAGCCGGTAAGATCGTAGAAAATATTTCCGTCGAGGTCGGTCGTCGCGACCCCGGACGAGGATTGCAGAAACGCGCCGACCGGCAGATGCCGGTGCACGTAACGGCTGAACTGAAACGGAATGCGATATGTCTCGGTGAATTGCAGATCCGAGATCAGTTCGGTAGCCTCGGCCGTCAGCTCCAATGTTTGGGCATACCGGTTGCGGTAGAGATCCGCCAGCCGCGCAAAATCGGCGCGGCGCTGCGCGACAATGGCGTCGGGTGCTGCATCAGCCTTGAAAATCTGCGCTTCGTCGTACTGATAGAACGGCACCAACGACGCCACAAAACGGGCAATACGCGAATGCCCGGCCAGCGATCTGTGCTTTGCCTGCGACAGCTCAAGCCGCGCCCTCAGGCCCACTGCAGACGCCGCCAGACCTATAGCGCGCGTGCCATAAGCGGCAGCGGTGGTGATTGCCGCCTCCATATTCGCAGTCCTTATTCGATGATTTTTACAAAGATATGACAATGCGAGCGGCATCCACCCGAACGCTGCTTTGGGAAGATATCAGCTTTTTGCTGAGCAATCGCATCCCCCATCAGCTGGCGAATCGATTTTTTGGTTGGTTCAGCCAGATCGAGGCGCCGCTGCTAGCACAAGCCTCGATCGCGATCTGGCGTCTATTCGCCGATCTCGACCTGAGCGAAGCGCGAACGAGGCATTTCAAGAGCTTGCACGCGTGCTTCACGCGAGAGCTAAAACCCGGCGCGCGCCCGGTCGACAGCAACCCGCAGATCATAACCAGCCCCTGTGATGGCGTTGTCGGGGCTTGTGGACGGATCAGCGGGGACGAGCTGATCCAGGCCAAAGGATTTCCCTACACCTTGCCGGACCTGCTGATCGACCCGCAGCTCGCCCAGCTCTATCGCAATGGCCAATACGTCACGTTGCGACTGACGCCCAGCATGTACCATCGCTTCCATGCACCGTATGACTGCACCGTCGACAAGGTTACTTACATTTCCGGCGAGACGTGGAACGTCAATCCGATCGCGCTCAGCCGCATCGCCAAGCTGTTCTGCAAGAATGAGCGTGCAGTCATTGCGACGGTGCTGCAACCGTCCGGCGTTGTGATTACCCTGGCGCCGGTCGCCGCGATTCTCGTGGCCAGCATCCGCCTGCATTTTCTCGACGTTCTGTTGAACATGCAGTACCGCGGGCAAGCCGAGATCCCCTGCCGGGCCGTCTTCAGCAAAGGGCAGGAGATGGGATGGTTCCAACACGGATCGACGATCCTCGTATTTGCGCCACAGGGCGTGGCCCTTTGCGACTCGGTGCAGCAAGGTGCGGTCATCCGCATGGGTAGGCCGCTGATGCGGCTGCCATCGTGAGCGGCACGCGGCGCATGCCTGGAACCTGAGTGCCGAGATCGAGTTGCGTTTTACGCCCGCCGATATGGCGGGTTTTTTGCTTTTGGATTGACCAAGCGCAGTCAGCGCTGGAAAGCGGGCCCCCGACTCCGATGACTTCTCGATCATCTCAAAGTTATTCCGGTCGGCGGAGCTAAGCCTCGCGATCGGGCCGATCGTCCGCCGGAAATCCCAAAGTCCAAGGCAGTTCGGGGTCGCCGGCGGCCCTGCCCGCGCGCTCGGCACAGCGCTCAGGCCGGCGCTCACAGCATAAGCCCGTGTCCTTTCTTTACAGAAAAACAACAGAATTATTGCAGAATAATGTCGGCAGAATAATTGGGAACCTCTGTGCTGGGAAAGAACAACGCGCGTGGCGTATCCATGATCTGTCTCCCATCGGGAAAAGACCACGGCCTCGTCAAGACGGCGCGGCAAGCCGTGCGGGTGTTTGTTTTGTTATTAGCTTTTGGCGCCACAACTCAATTTAACCTCGGCGCTCCTCCCTTGGAGCAAGCCAAGTTTGGCCGCGCTACGTGTTTCCTCGACGAAATCCACCACCCGCAGGCGGGCAAGATTGCACAAGCAACGGTGTTCATTGCTGCAGTGTGGCCCGACGGAACATTGGCATCGGAGGGTACCGGCTTCGTCGTCAGCGATAGCGCCGACGGCGGTGCCCGAGGAGCGCGGATCGTGACCGCAGCCCATGTGATTGACGACACCGACACCACCCGTGACGGCCAGCGCTTGGCGGTGTTCTTTTCCGACGGCAGGCCGCTCGGGGTTCCCCGCACAGTCCTCCGGGGCGCGACGCGCGAGCTTTCGGTCGGCGGGTTCGATCTGGTCGAAAACGACATCGCGGTGATCGAGATCGCCTCCTTCAACGATGACCCCGCGCGCGACCGTTTCCTGCGGCTCCAAGGTCTTCCGCTCTATGGCGGCGACGACACTCTGGTCGGCGAGACGAACCAACCCCTTGGCGTGAGCTGGGGCTTTTCGGGTGCCGCCGCGATCGATCTGGCGGGCAGAGTCGTGGGTGTGTTGACCGGCGCGGATTTTCGCGACCGCACGACTCAGGAGTTGGGTTCGATCCTCGACGCCAATCGGAGCGGCGGCGCAGCACCACGACCCGTGGTCTTGCCCGGGCGCTCCTTGGTTGTCATCGAACCGCTACGTGACCCCGAGATTTTGCGTGCGCTCGGTCGTTCATCAGAGCCGCGGGAGAGCGGACTCAGAACCACAGTAACCATCGCGGGTTTTCCGGCGGCAAGCTGCGCAGCAACATCAGCCACAATCGAGCCAATCAACAGTGAGGCCGGAACCAGGCTGCTTTCCCAATGGAGATCCGTCGGGATGGAGGGCGTATGGTATCTGCCGCCGCAGCTCGGCACGACCAAACTCTTGCCCGTCGTCAATGCGCCAAAGGG
>JBARIB010000538.1:0-31690 GCA_049799535.1 Allostellaceae bacterium
GTATTACCTTGGGGGTCGAGAGCGATCAACATCATGTTGTAGACCGGCAAAAGCCACCAGATCAGAAGCATGACCGCGAGCGCCGCCGCACACACCTCGCCGATATGCAGGCGCAGCCGGCGCGGCAGCCGGAGAGAAGCCGGCATGACGCTCACAGCTGCACCTCCGTCGTTTGGAGCCTGCGTATCAGAAGGACCCCGATTGGGATCAGCACCGGCAGGGCTGCCATTATCGCTGCCACCCCGAGTTGCGGGTTGCCGCCGTCAAAGAGATAGTCGACACCGACGGTCGCCAGCACGTCCGTAGAGCCAAGGGGGGCACCACCGGAGACAAGATCCGGGGTGTTGTAATCGCCGATCATCCAAATCGTCGAAAGCAATGTGCAGACTAGATAGAGGTTCGCCAGCAGCGGCACCACAAGGTGGACAAAACGGCGCAAGCCAGTGGCGCCATCGATGTCGGCGGCGTCATAGAGGTCCTGAGGGATGGCCATTCGCCCGGCAAGCAGGATCAGGGTCCAGAACGGCATTGTCTTCCAAGTATAAGCGATGATGTTGGCTCCGAGTGCCAGCCAGTAGTGGTTCAACCACTCCACACCTTCGATCCCGAGCAGCTTCCACAGCAGGCTGTCCAGAAAGCCCCAATAGACCATCATCCAGTGGATGGAGATAAAGGCCATTTGCGCCGGCAGCGCCCATGGCAACATCGATACGACCAGCAGGGCCTTGATCCACCAGCTTCGTCGCATAAAGAAACCGGAGAGCAGCAGCGCGAGGAACATGTTGGCGTTGACGCCAATCCCGACATAGAGCAGGGTGCTGACAAGCGCTTCCCGGTAGTCGTCGCTCGAGAACAGCTCGACGTAAAGCGACGGGTTGCTCGCCATCCAGAACCCGTAGGCGATCGGATAAACGGCAAAGGCGAGCAGCACGGCCACATACGGCACAAGAAAGGCGATCGCCCAGGCGAACTCCGAGCCATGCGGATGAACGCGCCCTAACGGCCGCCGCGGCCGGTTGATCGCGAGCGGCCCAGCTGCAAGGAGCTGCTCCGAACTGCTCATGCCCGCCTCCTCACCGCAGTCCGATCGGTTAAGTCGTCAGGGATTCAAACCGCTTCAACAGTCGATCCGCTACCAACGACATTCCGTCGTCTTAATTGATGCCTTCCTGTCCGAGCTTGCTAATCGCAAATTTGCCTCGATCTCGCAATCGGCTCTAAAAAGACGCGTTATGGTTCGCAGCGATGGCGGTGCTAAGAGCCGGCAACACCGAGAAACATAATTGCTTCTTCACTCGGCTCGGGTCGCGCTTTTAAGCCCATCAACCAAGCAAGTTGAACCCGCCGACCAATCGGGTCAAACGCTTTCTCAGCGCCAGACCGCCCTCGGTTTACGCCGTCTTTTCGAGCTCGCGCAAAACTGTGTCGCCCATCGCCTCAGTCGAAACGCGGCCGGTGTTGGGCTGGACGATGTCGCTGGTCCGCGCGCCGGAGGCAAGCGCCCTCCGCACCGCATTTTCGACAAGGTCGGCCTCCTCGCCCATGTCGAACGAATAGCGCAGCATCATTGCAAAGGACAGGATGCAGGCGAGCGGGTTTGCGATGTCCTTGCCGGCGATATCGGGCGCGCTGCCGTGGACCGGCTCGTAGAGTGCTTTGCGGCGACCGCGCGCATCGGCTGCACCGAGCGAAGCCGAGGGCAGCATGCCAAGTGAGCCCGTCAGCATCGCCGCGCAATCCGACAACAGGTCGCCGAACAGGTTGCTGGTGACGATGACATCGAACTGCTTCGGGTTGCGCACGAGCTGCATCGCGCAATTGTCCGCGTACATGAAAGAAAGCGCGATATCAGGGTAGTTCCCGTCTCGGACCTGTTGGGCGACCGCGCGCCACAGGCCGCCCGACTCCATGACATTCGCCTTATCCACCTCGCAAACCCGGCCCTGGCGCTTTCGTGCGAGGTCGAAGGCAACTCGGCACACGCGCTCGATTTCGGCCTCGGTGTAGACTTCGGTGTTGATGCCGCGCCGCGTTCCGTCCGGTGATTTCTCCACCCCCCGCGGCTCGCCGAAATAGATGCCTCCCGTAAGCTCGCGCACGATCATCAGATCGAGGCCATCGACGCGCTCGCGCTTGAGGCTCGAGGCGTCGGCGAGCGCATCAAACACCACCGCCGGCCGCAGATTGGCAAACAGGTCCATTTCCTTGCGCAGCCGCAGAATGCCCCGTTCGGGCCGCAGCTCGAACGGCAAGGTGTCCCATTTCGCGCCACCGACCGCGCCGAACAACACGGCGTCGCTGGCGAGCGCCTGTGCCAGGGTGCCATCAGTGAGTGGAACCCCCGACGCATCCAATGCGGCGCCGCCGACCAAGCCTTCGCTGATGTCGAAGCTCGCAATATGGAGGCGATCGAAGAATTCGATCACCCGCAGGGTCTGGCGCATGATCTCGGGACCGATGCCGTCCCCCGCCAGTACCAGTACCTTGCGGTTGGACGCGCGGATCTGGGCCACGGCTCAGGCCCCGGGCCGGATCATGCCGAAATGCCAGGGGCGCCCCAGCCGCGCCTTCTCCTCATAAGCGCTGATTTCTTTGCTCTTCTGCTCGGTCAAGCCGATGTCGTCGAGCCCGTTCAGGAGGCAATGCTTGCGAAACGCGTCGAGCTCGAAATGCACCTGCTCCCCGTCTGGTCGCGTGATCGTCTGAGTTTCGAGATCGATCGACATCATCGCGTTGGCGCCTTTCTGGGCGTCTTCCATCAGTTCTTCGACGATGTCTTTCGGCAAGGCGATCGGCAGGATCCCGTTCTTGAAGCAATTGTTGTAGAAGATGTCGGCAAAGCTCGGCGCGATGATGCAGCGGATGCCGAAATCGAGAAGCGCCCAAGGGGCGTGCTCGCGACTCGACCCGCAGCCGAAATTGTCCGCGCCGATCAGGATCTTGGCATTGCGGTAGGGAGGCTGGTTCAGAACGAAATCCGGGTTTTCCGACCCGTCCGGGCGAAAGCGGATCTCGTCGAACAGCCATTTCGAGAGGCCGGTCCGTTTGATCGTCTTCAGATAGACCGCCGGAAAGATCTTGTCGGTGTCGAGGTTGATGATCGGCAATGGCGCCGCCACCCCGGTTAGCTGCGTAAATTTTTCCATTCTTTTTCCTTCGATGAGGCCGCGCGCGAGGTCCCTCACTCTTTGGTCAGCCCAATTGGCGGACGTCGACGAGGTGGCCGGTGATGGCGGCGGCGGCAGCCATCGCCGGACCCATGAGATGGGTCTTGGCCCCCTTGCCCTGGCGGCCTTCGAAATTGCGGTTTGAGGTCGAGGCGATGCGTTCGGCGTTCATCGCTCGGTCGTTGTTCATCGACATGCAATTCGAGCAGCCCGGCTCGCGCCATTCGAAGCCGGCTTCGAGAAAGATCCGGTCGAGCCCCTCTTCTTCGGCCTGATGCTTGACGAGCCCGGAGCCGGGCACGACCAATGCCCGCACTCCTTCGGCGACCTGCCGGCCCTTGGCGATCACTGCTGCAGCGCGCAGATCCTCGATGCGGCTGTTGGTGCAGGAGCCGATGAACACGCGTTGCACCGGGACATCGACGAGCCGGGTGTTGGGCGCCAGCGCCATATATTCGAGCGAGCGCTGCATCGCCGCGCGCTTCAGCGGGTCGTCGACCTCCGCCGGGTCGGGAACGCGACCGGTGATCGGCGCGACATCTTGAGGACTCGTGCCCCAGGTGACGTGCGGCGCGATCTCGGCGGCGTCAAGATGCGCTTCCTTGTCGTATTTGGCGCCCGCATCGGAGGGCAGGGTGCGCCAGTAAGCGACCGCCTGCTCCCACGCAGCGCCCTTCGGCGCATAGGGTCGGCCCATGACATAGGCGACGGTCTTTTCGTCAGGTGCGACGAGCCCGGCACGCGCGCCTGCTTCGATGGACATGTTGCAGACGGTCATCCGGCCTTCCATCGACATGTCGCGGAAGGTGCCGCCGGCATATTCGAAGACATGGCCGGTGCCGCCGGCGGTGCCGATCTTGCCAATGATCGCAAGGATCACATCCTTCGGGCTGACCCCGGCGCCGAGGCTCCCATTGACCTCGATCAGCATGTTCTTGGCTGGAGCCTGGATCAATGTCTGGGTGGCCAGCACATGCTCGACCTCGGAGGTACCGATGCCGAAGGCCAGCGCGCCCATCGCGCCGTGGGTGGCGGTGTGGCTATCGCCACAGACGATCGTCATGCCGGGCTGGCTCAACCCCTGCTCGGGCCCGATGATATGGACGATCCCTTGGTTGATGCTGTCTACCGTAAAATAGGGAACGCCGAATTCCTTCACGTTGCGTTCCAGGGTGTCGACCTGCAGCTTCGACTCGGGATCATCGATGCCGCGGCTGCGGTCGCTTGTCGGCACGTTGTGGTCGGCGACCGCCATCGTCGCGTCGGGGCGGCGGACCTTGCGGCCGGCGAGCTTCAGCCCTTCGAAGGCTTGCGGTGTGGTCACCTCGTGGATCAGGTGAAGGTCAATGTAGATTAAGTAGGTGCCTTCGCCTTGCGGGGCGATCACATGATTGTCCCAGATCTTGTCAAAGAGGGTGCGCGGCGCCGCCATGCCTGTCACTCCGCTTGATTGTTTTCGGCTTCGCCAGTTGATGCCGCGGCCGGTTCGGTCGCGCGCTGGGCATTGTCGCGATCGCGCCCCGAACCAGGCCGAACGCTTTCGCGTGGGCGCTCGGCGATGCGCGCCGCCTTGCCGGTTCTGCCGCGCAGATAGTAAAGCTTTGCCCGCCGCACTACGCCGCGCCGCATCACTTCGATCGAAGTAATGCGGGGCGAGTAAAGTGGGAAAATGCGCTCCACCCCTTCGCCGTAGGAAATCTTGCGCAACGTGAAGTTCGAGTTGATGCCGGCATTCTTGCGGGCAATGCAGATGCCCTCGAAGACCTGGATGCGCTCGCGCTCGCCTTCTACTACCTTAACCCCGACCCGCACCGTGTCACCAGGCTGGAACTCAGGGATGGGCCGGCCGGCGGCAAGCTTTTCGACCTGCTCCTGCTCTAGTTGCTGAAGAAGATTCATCGGTCCACCTCTCGATCTCTGACTAGCTCGCCGCGCGCTGACCGCGCCGCTAGATAGCGGTCCCACAAATCGGGGCGGCGCTGGCGAGTGAGGCGTTCCGCCTCGGCTCGCCGCCATGCCCGGATGCGCTGATGATCACCCGACAAGAGCACCTCCGGCACCGCACGCCCTTCCCACAGTTGCGGGCGCGTATATTGCGGGTATTCGAGCAGCCCCTCAGCAAAGCTCTCCTCCGTAAGAGCCTCGGCACAGCCGATTACGCCCGGAATCAGCCGCACACAAGCGTCGATCAGCGCAATCGCCGCAGGCTCGCCGCCCGACAGTACGAAATCGCCAAGGCTTAGCTCCTCGATCGCGCGCGCCTCGATCAGGCGCTCGTCAACCCCCTCGAAGCGGCCGCAAATCAAACCTACACCCGGCATCGCGGCCAGTTCGCGGACCCGTTGCTGACCGACCCGGCGCCCCCGCGGTGACAACAGGATCAACGGGCCGACCCCGCCCGCACCGGCAATCGCCGCGTCGAGCACGTCGGCCCGCATAACCATCCCCGGCCCGCCGCCAAACGGCGCGTCATCGACGGAGCGGTGTTTATCGCGCGCGAAGTCGCGGATGTCCACCGTTTCGAGCCGCCACAGCCCAGCCTGTAGCGCCTTGCCGGCCAGCGAGTGAGCCAGGGGACCCGGGAACATCTCCGGAAAGATCGTCAAGACTGTGGCCTGCCAGCTCATTGCTTGCCATCGTCGAGCAGTCCGGGGGGCGGATCGACCACTAACCTCCTATCGGCCAGCTCAACCATTGGAACGACCGCTCGGGTAAAAGGCACCAAGACGGGCGGCGCACCTTGACGCTCCAGCTCAAGCGTGTCACCGGCCCCGAAATCGTAAATTGCGCGTACCCGCCCCACCGCCGTTCCGTCGGCCAGGACCACCTCGAGACCGATCAGATCGGCATGGTAATATTCCTCCGCCTCGGTCTTGGGCAGAACCGAGCGGGGGAGATAGAGCCGCATTCCGCGCAGCGCCTCTGCCTCGTCGCGGCTTGCTACCCCCGTGACATTGGCAATCAGCGTTCCCTTTACGGTTCCCTTAATCTCCAGGCCAAAGCACCGCCCGGTTTCGTCCTGAACCGGGCCATACCCCGCGATGTCCCGAGGCCTCTCGGTGAAGCTCTTGATCCGCACCGCGCCGTGCACGCCCTGTGGTCCGGTAACGACACCGACGCAGACCCGCTGAGACGAGCGTTCCGGACTCACCTCAGCTTCGGCCAGCTGCGGCGGTTGCCGCTTCTTCCGCCGCCTTCGCCCTTTCTTGCGCGCGCGCTTTTGGCCGCGACTTGACCGGGGTCTCGCGGATCGCCGGCTTTTCGATCAACCCGGCATCGCCGAGAAAGCGTGCAACCCGGTCGGTCGGCAACGCGCCGACCGAGAGCCAGTGCTGTATCCTCTCGGGTTTGAGGGTCACGCGATCGGTGTGCGAGCGATCGAGCATCGGGTTGTAGGTGCCGAGCCTCTCGATAAAGCGGCCGTCACGGGGGCTGCGCGAGTCCGCGACGACGATGCTGTAGAAGGGCCGCTTTTTCGCGCCTCCGCGCGCCAGGCGGATTTTCAACGACATAGTGTCACCTGCATGGGATTAATGGCGAAAGCCGCCGGGCAGCAACCCGGCCAATCCGTGCCGAGCCAATCCCTTGGGCCCGAGCTTTTTCATCTTCTTCGTAATATCGGCCATATCCTGATACTGCTTCAGGAGTCGATTGATCTCCGGCACCGTCGTGCCCGAACCGCTGGCGATGCGCCGCCGCCGCGAGCCATTGAGCAGTTTGGGGTTGCGCCGTTCGCCCTTAGTCATCGACGAGATGATCGCCTCCTGGCGCTTGATGATCCTCTCGTCGATATTCGCTTCATCCAGCTGCTTCTTGATTTTTCCGATCCCGGGCAATAGCGACAGCATACCGCCCATGCCACCCATTCGCCGGATCTGACGCAGCTGGACGGCAAGATCGTCGAGGTCGAACCGGCCCTTCTCCAATTTGGCGGCCAGCTTCTCTGCCTCGTCGCGGTCGACCGTCTCCGCCGCCTTTTCGACCAGGCTGACGACATCGCCCATGCCGAGAATGCGCCCGGCGATGCGTTCGGGATGAAACGGCTCGAGCGCCTCGATCCGTTCACCAACCCCCATCAGCACGATCGGCTTACCGGTGATAGCGCGCATCGATAAAGCCGCGCCGCCGCGCGCGTCTCCGTCGACCCGAGTTAGCACGATCCCGGTAATGCTGGCGCGCTCGCCAAATGCCTTCGCGACATTGACTGCGTCCTGACCGGTCATTGCATCCGCGACGAGCAAGGTCTCGTGAGGCTCCGCGACCTCGCGCACGGCCGCAACCTCGAGCATCAGCTCTTCATTGACGTGAAGCCGGCCCGCGGTGTCGAGAATGACGACGTCGTATCCCTCGGTACGCCCGATTTGCAAGGCCCGTCGCGTAATCGCGACCGGCCGGTCGCTGGGCACGATCGGCAATGTCGGGACGCCGATCTGGCGGCCCAAAATGGCGAGCTGCTCTTGCGCCGCCGGCCGCTGCACGTCGAGCGAGGCGAGCAACACCTTCTTGCGGTTCTGCCCCTTGAGCCGGTTGGCGATTTTAGCTGCGGTCGTCGTCTTGCCCGAGCCCTGCAGTCCCACCAGCATGACCACGACCGGGGGCGGTGCGTTCAAGTCGATGCCATTCACCCTCTGAGCGCCGGTATCGCCGCCGAGCACTTCGGCGAGGTGGTCGTGGACGATTTTGATCACCATCTGCGCCGGCGTCACCGAGCGCAGCACCTCTTGTCCAAGGGCCTTCTCGCGGACCGCGGCAACAAAATCCCTGACTACCGGCAGCGCCACATCGGCTTCGAGCAGCGCAATGCGGATCTCGCGCAGAGCAATCCCGACATCGGCCTCGGTCAGCGCGCCATGGCGGCGCAGCCGATCGAAGACATCTCCGAGGCGATCACTCAGACTGTCGAACATGCTGGTCCTCTACGATTGCCGACGGCAAAAATGCCAGTGCGCGAAACTCGCGGACTGGCTGCCCCAGGGTTCGCCGGGGTGCGTCGATCACTTCCCTCGGAACCGGGTCCAAACGTAGTCCTAGTGCGATTGGCTGTCAATCTCGGGTCACGATCGGACAAGCGACTGTCGGGACATTCTGGTGGCGTTCATCCCGGCGATCGCCGATCATGGTTGTGTCCAGACTAACCTCATTGGTGAGACGGATGCATTTTGACCTGGCGCAGATCCCGGCGACCGACGCCTACAAGCTTCTTGTCAGCACGGTGGTGCCGCGGCCGATCGCGCTCGCGACGACGGTCGACGGCTCGGGACGCGTCAATGCGGCACCGTTCAGCTTTTTCAACGCGGTCAGCTCGGTACCGCCCGTGGTCGTGCTGGGCATCAGTCCCGGCGCGGCAAGCGAAGACGGCTATAAAGATACCGAGCGCAACATCCGCGACAGCCTTGAGTTCGTCGTCAATCTCGTCGACGAGGCGCTCGCCGAAAGGATGAACATCTGCGCCGTCGATTTCCCGGCCGGCATTGGCGAGCTGGATAAGGCCGAGTTGACGCCGGTGGCCTCGGTCGGGGTCCGCCCGCCGCGCATAGCGCAATCTCCGGTCAGCTTCGAGTGCCGACGCATCACCGGCTTGTCTCTCGGACCGCGCTCGATGCTCGAGGTCGGCCGGGTAATCCACATCCATATCCGCGACGATCTGGTCGATGCGGAAAAGGCTTATGTGCATACCGAAAAGATGCGCCTGATCGGCCGCATGCACGGCCGCGGCTGGTATGCGCGGACCACCGATCTGTTCCTGATGGACCGGCTCGACTTCGAGCGCTGGGAAGCTGGACCCCAAGGTCACGCGCAGGTCAGAAGCTGACGTTAGATCCCCAGCTTTCGGTCACGGCGGTCGACCGCCCACGGCCGCCATCGTCAGCTTCATGAACCCGTCCATCGCGGCGGGGTCGGTCCAGCGCAGCACCGCGACGATGTCGTTCTCGGGGTCGATCCAAGTCAGATTACCGCCGGCGCCGCGAGCGTAATAGCTCTGCGCCGAGGCGCTCGGATAAAGCGAGCGGTTGGGGTTGAGCCACCACAGATAACCGTAATTGCGATAAAGCGGGCACGGTTCGAGCATCCTCTCGATCCAGGCCTCCGACAGGATGCGGCGGCCGTCCCACGAGCCGCCGCGCAGCAGCATGAGCCCGATCCGCGCCTGATCTCGGGCACTTACGAAAACGCCTCCGCCCCAATGCGCGCCGCCCGAGACGGATTGCATTCGCTGGGCGTCGATCTCGACCCAGGAGTTGCGGTAGCCATGCCATTCCCACTCGCGCGAAGCGGCCATCGGATCCATGACGAGTTCGCGAAACACCTCCGGCAAAGGACGCCGCCATGCCCGCAGCAACGCGAGGCTCAGCCGGTTTACGCGCACGTCGTTGTACTCCCAGAACTCGCCGGGCGCTCGGAGATCACGATGGCTGCCCTTTGGCGCAGCGCTCCGCCGGCCGCCGACGGCTCGGTTGCGGTCGATCAGGTCTGGTTTGGCCCACAGTACACCCTCCCATTCGGAGGTCTGCTGTAACAGATGGTGCCAGGTAATCGCATCGTTGTGCGGCGGTTCGAAACCGCCGTCGTCGACCCGCAGCCGGACCTTCTCGTGCAGGTCGCCGATCAGCCCGCGATCCCAGGCGAGACCGGCGAGGATCGAGAGATAGCTCTTGGCGACGCTGAACGTCATGTCCGCCCGCATTGTGTCGCCCCACTCGGCAACGATAAGGCCGTGCCGCAACAGCAGGCCGTTCGGGCCGCCGCGTGGGCGAACCGGCCCCAGAGTTTCGTTCCAGGGCGGCCGTTCCTCGAAATTGTTGCCGACCACCTTTGCCATGTCGCGGCTCCACTGGATCTCGTTGTCAGCAGCGTGCCGCGCGGCGACGGAGACAGCAGCTGGATCGAGCCCGGTTTCGGCGGGATCCGCTCGCTTCCATGGCGTCGGGGGCGGGGGCGGAAAATAGGTCATCGGCGCTCGGTTCGGCTATCGGGGTTGACTTTTCGGTCGTCCGCACGACCTCGTACGAAACAGGCGGCTGTGCCGCTATGTACTGGCAATTCGGCGGAGAAGCTTGCTAGAGTACTCTCTCGCCGCCGTTTCGAGGTTGCGCCATGGGTTCGTTCAGCTTGATGCATTGGATCGTGGTCTTGGCCATTATCCTGATTCTTTTCGGTGCCGGGAAGCTGCCCCGCGTCATGGGTGATTTCGCCAAGGGGATCAAGGCCTTCAAGGCCGGAATGAAGGAGGAGGACGAGGCCGAAGCGACGACCACTCCGGCACAAGTGCCGCCCCCCGGTGCCGCAACGGCATCGACAACGCACGCCGGCGGGGTTGTCGATCACGCGCGGGAGCCCGCGAAGACGGCCTAGCCCGCCGGGTTAGACCTGTCCAGAAGTGCACGATGCGGCGGCCCCTAGCCGCATCCAGCCAATAAGCAATAATATCGTCGAGATCCGGATGAGCCCCGGTCGCGGACGCGGGGTTTTCGCGTGTCAAGCGATCGCTGCGGAGACCGTCATCGAAGCGGCGCCGGTGATCATCCTGCCGGCTACGGATTGCCCAGCGCTCGATAAAACCGTGATCTATGATTACTACTTTCACTGGGATGGCGACCCTGATGGGGAGGGTCGCGGCGCGCTGGGCTTGGGCCTCCTGACGTTGTGCAATCATTCGAGCCGCCCATGTGCGAGGGTTCATCGCAACTACGCCCAGGCGACGCTCGACCTTATCGCGACCGCCGCCATCGCAAGAGATGACGAGGTGACGATCGATTACGGTTGCACTCTTTGGTTCGAGCTGCGGTGAGTCGGCGCCCACCTCTTTCAGCCAGGGCGATCGAAGGCAGCGAGAAAACTCGCCAAAAACTTCTCCATTCCAGCGTGAGGCGGCGCTTGGGTTGGCAACAGGCCGGCGACATACCCTGCTGCCATAAACGGCGCGACCAGGTTCGGGTCGCGCGAAAGCACATGAATCGGAACGGTCCACTCTTTGAGCTCGCCGCCGACCACAGCCGGTGGTTGGTGATCGCCCAGTAGGATGACCAGCCCGTTCCCCGGCAGATGCTTCGCAAGCCAATCGCCGAGAACGGCAAAGTCGTACTGCAGGCTTTTCAGATAAGCGGGCGCGAGTACCGTCCAGTCGGGCTGGCGATGAATCTCGTCCCACGCAGCGGCGGGAACCGTGGCAAAGCTCCCTGAGTCGGCCCAATCGGCGACATAGGGTGGCACTGGGGTAAAGGGGATATGGCTCGACACGAGCACGATTTGCTCGAAGACCGGCGGTTCGGAGCCTAGTGCCGCCCGTATCGCGGTGGCACGGCCAAGCGTGAACTGGTCGGGAATTGCGAACCAGCCGAAGGCGGGGCCACGATAGCCGAGTTCCGCGGCGTCGACCTCGCGGTCGAAACCCCAGGCCTGCGCCTCGGGAGAGGGTGATTTGATGCCGGGCATGATATCGATCGCGCGCCAGCCCGCATCTTTAAGATAGCTCGGCAAAAGCTTGCGCCCGGAATCGAGCAATCGCGCGTAAAGAACCGGATCGTCGAGGCGTACGCCGCTCGCAAGCGTCGCGTGAGCAAGCCAGGAGCCGCCGCCGAAGGTCGGCGAGACCAGCCGGTTCGAAGCGATCGTATAGCCTGAATCCTGCAGGGCGGTTTCGAACTGTGTCATGGATTGCCGCAGCGCCGCGTAGAACTCGGGCGTGTCGAAAACCGTAGTGCCGTAGGACTCGATATATATGAGGTAGACGTCGCGATGCTTTAGGCCCGCGAGATCGCTGCGTGGCGGGCCCGAGCCTGCCAACGCCGCCGGGAGCGGGCCCGCACCGGCAGAAGCGTTCCAGCCTCTTTCGATTGCCGCTGCGTGCCGGACGATATCGGCCCCGAGCCTGGTTGTGAGCGGACGTTTCTCGGCGGGGACGAAGGCGGTGACGTCCAAGGCGACCCCCAATAGTACCGCCGTTCCGATCCCGAGTCGACGATCGGTCAACGCACGAAGCATCCTGCGCCAGATCCAGTAAGCGCCGCCGAGCATCAGCAGAACCAATAAAAAAAGCAGGACGGCGGCGGCGGACATGCGCCATGGGCCGGCCGAGTCGCGGGCAAGCCCGGCCAGCGAGGGCAAGTGCTGCAGATCCCAATAAATGTTGAGGTCGCGGCCCAGCAGGGTCGGGGTCGCGGCATCGGCGAGGTTGAGAAGCGCCGCGGTGACCGTGAGCACAGCAACAGCAAGTGCGCAGCCGCGCCCGGTGACAAGCCGCGGGCTGACCAGAGCAGCAATCGCGAGGATGAAGAGGAGACCCGCGAGCTCTGCGGAGGGCCGCCACTCGAGCGCAAAGCCGTGCGTTACCGGGTCTCTCGCCGGCAGAAAAAACCCGGCGAGCAGAGCCATTCCGAATAGGAGCTGGAGCAGGCCTCGTACTGTTCCGCGTTGTACCGCAAGCTGTTGCGGGGCTGGCGTCATCGGAAACCTCGGGCTATGTCATCGTGACGATGACGAGGGATAAGCCGAGCATGCGTCGTTTCGAGGGCACCGACACTTACGTGGCGACAAAGGATCTGCGGGTCGCGGTCAATGCTGCGATCGCGCTCGAGCGCCCCCTGCTTGTCAAAGGCGAACCAGGCACCGGCAAGACGATTCTCGCCCACGAGGTCGCCCGCGGCATCGGCAAGGATCTGATCACGTGGCACATCAAGTCGACAATCAAGGCACAGCAGGGCCTCTACGAATACGATGCGGTCTCGCGGCTGCGCGACGGCCAGCTCGGGGACGAGCGCGTGCACGACATCGCCAACTACATCGCGCCCGGGAAATTGTGGGAGGCGTTCGAGGCAGAGGAGGCTCCGGTCCTCTTGATTGACGAGATTGACAAGGCCGATATCGAATTCCCGAACGACCTGCTGCTCGAACTCGACCGCATGGAGTTCTATGTCTACGAGACGCGCCGTACCATCAAAGCCCACCATCGCCCAATCGTCATCATCACCTCCAACAATGAAAAGGAATTGCCGGACGCCTTTCTCCGCCGCTGTTTCTTTCATTACATCCGTTTTCCCGACCGTGACACGATGCAGCAGATCATCGATGTTCATTTTCCTAATTTGAAGCAGGAACTGGTGCGGGAGGCATTGACGATCTTTTTCGAGATCCGGGAAGTGCCGGGATTGAAGAAAAAACCGTCGACGTCCGAATTGCTGGATTGGATTAAGCTGCTCCTGGTCGAGGACGTGTCGCCTGAGGTTCTGCGAACCCGCGATCCGGCAAAATTGATCCCGCCATTGCACGGAGCGCTCCTAAAGAACGAGCAGGACGTGCATCTATTTGAGCGTCTTGCCTTCCTGCATCGCCGCGAGCGCAGCTGAGTTGCGATGGGCCTGCTGCGGCCGCCCCCGATCCGGCTTTAGCCATGTTCTTCTCGTTCTTCGCCGAACTGCGCGCCGCTAAGGTTCCCGTATCCTTACGCGAATACCTGACCTTGATGCAGGCGATGCAAGAGCGCGTCGCCGCTTTTGATATTGAGGAATTTTATTTTCTCGCGCGCACCTCGCTGGTCAAGGACGAGCGGCATCTCGACCGCTTCGATCGGGTGTTTGGGCGTTGTTTCAATGGTATTGAGACGCTATCCGACCCGCAGGTCGAGATTCCCGAGGCTTGGCTCAAAAAACTCGCGGAACGATTTCTGACCGAGGCCGAAAGGAAGCTGATCCAATCCCTCGGCGGCTGGGAAGAGCTGATCGAGACCTTGCGGCGGCGCCTTGCCGAGCAGAAGGGGCGGCACCAGGGTGGTAGCAAATGGATTGGCACCGCAGGCACATCGCCGTTTGGCGCCTATGGGTACAACCCCGAAGGGATCCGGATTGGCCAGGAGGAAGGGCGAAACCGCAGCGCGATCAAGGTCTGGGATCGCCGCGAATTCCGCAATCTCGACGACACGATTGAACTCGGAACGCGCAACATCAAGCTCGCCTTGCGCCGGCTGCGGCAATTCGCCCGCGAAGGCGCCGCCGAGGAGCTCGACCTCGACGGCACGGTAAAATCAACGGCACACAATGCGGGGTGGCTCGATTTGAAGCTCGTGCCGGAGCGGCACAATGCCGTGAAATTATTGCTATTCGTCGATGTCGGCGGATCGATGGAAGATCACATACGCATCTGCGAGGAGCTATTCTCGGCCGCACGCTCCGAGTTCAAGCACCTGATCCACTTCTATTTCCACAACTGCGTCTACCATTCGGTATGGCGGGATTCGCGGCGGCGCCAAGTCGAGCAAACCCTGCTATTGGAGATTCTTCACACCTACGACGCAAGCTGGCGGATCGTTTTCGTCGGCGACGCCAGCATGAGCCCCTATGAGATCGAGAGAGAGGGCGGCAGCGTCGAGCGCTGGAACGACGAGCCAGGCGAAGTTTGGCTACGCCGCCTGCTCGACGCCTACCCCAAGGCGGTGTGGATCAATCCGGTGCCGGAGAAATATTGGAGCGGCACAGCCAGCATCGGCATGATCCGCCAAATCATCGGGGACCGCATGTTCCCGCTGACCCTCGACGGCCTCGATAGGGCAATGCGCCGCCTGACCCGCTGAGCATAAGGCTCAGGCGGCCTTTTTCTCCTCCTTCGGACGCACATACGCGATAGCGGCATGAGCGGCGCAGTAAGGCTTGCCCGGCACGGGGCGGGCACCGCAGAAGTGGAATCCCGAATCGTCCGGATGACCGTGCGGCCACAAGCATCCAGGCCCGCTGAGCTCGAAAAAATTGCGCTGGGGCACGAATTTTGGCCCGGTTTCCCGCCGCGTCATCCCGTTCCGGTGGAGCCGACCTATAATCGTGTTCTTTGTCAGCCCCATCCGGCGGCCGATTTCCGAAGTCGGCAGCCCCTCCTCAAACAGCTGGTTGAGGAGCTCGACGCGCTCTGGCGTCCAGGTCATTACTTGCATTTGACTTTCCCCCGTATACTGTGGACCCCCCGGTCCACCCCCACAACATACAGTACCACCCTTGTGGCTCGATGCCAAGCAGTATCTATATGTAGATGCCCCTAGATTCCCCTTTACAATCCAACTTTGGCGAGATCACGGCGATAGCTAAGCACTTTTGAGAAATATGCCGAAATGCGTTCGACCGGCGTAAAGCCGGGGCTCCACAGCTGGTTCAGATCCTCCTTGAGGTAACTCGCGTAGTAGGGCTCGTGAAACGCCAGCGGAAACACATCGAGTAGGGCGTCGTAATCGGGTTCGTCGCCGGTCTGCAAGGAATCGACAAAGATGAGGGTACCGCCGGGCTTTAGCACGCGCCTGACCTCGGCAGTGACCTCGCGGCGAATTCGCGGCGGCAGCTCGTGAAAGAGATAGACGCAGGTAACGACGTCGAACTCACTTTCGGCAAAGGGCATGGCCTCCGCCGCGCCTTCGACCAGTCGGACGCGCGACCACAGCGCGAGCTCCCTTCGCGCAACCGTGAGGTAATGCGGCGATAGATCGAGACCGGTGACGTGGAGGCGGGGATAGTTCGCTTTGACCTCACGCAAAAACTGCCCCGTGCCGCAAGCAATGTCGAGCAGCCTCGCTGTCGTGCGCCCCGTGGCGCGATCGGCGGCGAGCGCGGCTCTCAACGGGACGAGCGCCTGCCGCCGCATCGCCGCGGCGCCACCGCCAAACAGCACCTCGACTTGATGATCGTAACGCTCGGCGGAAGCATCACTCAAATAACCGCCACTCTGAAAATGGAACTTTTGCAGGTAATAGCCCGGGTATTGGCCAGGCGGAGGTTCTGTCAACAACCGCCCCTCGGACCCGCCATGCCGTCTCCGCTCAACGGCTCCTAGATCGGCAAAGAAATCGAGGGCGCGGGAGATCTCATCAAAGGGATTAAGCCGGTCCGCCGGTGGCGTGTAATAGCCCGCCTCGATATTCCGCCAGTCCTGAGCGATGAGTGCCCGCAAATCTGCGAGAATGCGCTGCCTGTCCGGCATTCGACGCCGTCGCAAACGTTCCGGCACCGATACCGGGCGGCCCATACGGGCGGCCAGAAGTTTTTGGCCAAAGAACCAGCTGATGCGCGCGGTTTGCGTCGCGTCGAAAGCCAGTTTTTCTAACGCAGACCTCATACCGAACCTTGACTTTAGCGCTCACAAGCGGGTTTGCAACGGGTCACGAGTAAGCGCTGTTGCCGGGCATTGGGGCGGTGCCTATTATTGGCGCCGGGACGAAGCGATAGATCATCAATCAGATGACGAGTGATCAGCCTGCATCGCGGGTCGCAGCTTGGAAATGCGGACGTGATGCCGGCTCGCAGGTCGCGATCGAAAGCCGCGATGCCGGGTGATAATAATCCTCGCGGGCCGTCGGTTAGAGGCATCCCCGAAGGCGACAACCGCGAGCGCATGATCTGTGCCGAATGCGGTTACATTCTTTACGACAATCCTAAGATCGTCGTCGGCTCGGTGGCACGCTGGGGCGAACGCATTCTGCTGGTCCGCCGCTCCATCGAGCCGCGATATGGCTATTGGACACTACCTGCCGGCTTTCTCGAACTCAATGAATCCGCCAGCGCCGGTGCCGAGCGCGAGGCTTGGGAAGAGGCGCGCGCGCGGATCGAGATCGAGGGATTGCTCGCGATATACGATATTCCGCGGATCAGTCAGGTGCAGCTAATCTATCGCGCTCGTCTTCTCGATGAAAACATTCAGGCCGGATCGGAGAGCCTCGAGGTGCGGCTGTTCCACTGGGAAGAAATACCCTGGACAGAACTTGCGTTTCCCTCCGTGGGTTGGGCATTGCAGCACGACCGTGAGGTGCGAGCGACCCGCGACTTTACCGCACGCATCAACCCCCCGGGCTCCTGAGCGCTCACGGCTCGAACCCGACCAAGCTGTGAGCGTAGGCCCGTGCTTCAAACGGCCGAAGATCGTCGGCGGTTTCTCCGACCCCGAGGGCATGGATCGGGATACCATATTTTTCGGCGAGAGATACGAGAACGCCGCCACGCGCCGTCCCGTCGAGCTTTGTCATCACGATGCCGGTGACACCGACCATTTCGCGAAAGATCTCCGCCTGTGCGTGAGCATTCTGGCCGGTAGTCGCATCGAGCACGAGCAGCACCGAATGGGGTGCCTGAGGATCGACCTTTTTGAGGACGCGGACGATCTTTTGCAGCTCGCTCATCAGATTGGCCTTGTTGTGCAGCCGTCCGGCCGTATCGATCAGCAGAATGTCGCTGTTTTCCGCACGGGCCTGTTCGAAGGCCTCATAGGCGAGCCCTGCCGCATCTGACCCGGTCGGCTTTGTGACGACGCGGCAGCCGGTACGCTCGCCCCAGATCTGCAACTGCTCGACCCCAGCCGCGCGGAAGGTGTCGCCGGCCGCGAGCACAACGTCATGACCGGCGTCCCGGTATTGTTTGGCGAGCTTGGCGATAGTCGTCGTCTTGCCGCTGCCGTTGACGCCGACGACAAGAATGACGAACGGTTTTTTATCGAGGTCGAGCCGTAGCGGCTTCATGACCGGCTCGACTAGCTGGATCACCTGCTCAGCTAGGGCGGTGCGAACTTCTTCGGGGGAGACCTCCTGGTTGAAGCGCTTCCGGCGTAATTCCTCGGTCACCTCGGAGGCGATGCCGACACCCATATCACTTGCGATCAACAGCTCTTCCAGTTCGAGCAACGCCGCGTCGTCAAGCCGTCGGCGATTGAAGATGGTATTGATGCCCTCTGTCAGCCGCACTGAGCTGCGCGACATCCCTGCCTTGAGCCGACTGAACCAGCCTCGCCGCTCCGCGCGCTCCGCCGCCTCCAGGGTCGGCGGGGCTTCGGGCTGCTGGGCCGACGGCGTGCTCCCGGAAACCGGTGCCGGTGGAGGCTCTGCAATCGGCGCTTCAGGGGGCCGCAACAAGGTTTCCGCAGGCTCGGCAGGTTCGCGCTCCGACTCCTCCCGGATATCGGGCTCGGAAAGCTCGCGCCGCCAAAATGTCCAGGCGCGCCGGTCGGCTGTGACGGCCCCAGGTCCTGGTCCCTCTTCGGGCCTGGTCGAGGGCGGGGTCTCGGTCGGCGCCTCTTCCGGCTGTTTGATTTCCTGCGCAATCGCGTCGGCGCTCGGATCCGGGCCGGGAGCCGGTTCCGACGTCGGTCGTCTCCACAATCTCATTCGACCGGTTCTCCGATAAGGTTGCGGTCGCTCGTCCCAACAATGCGCATTCGGCGGATCGCCCCCTCGGCACCTGAGGTCGCGAAATTCACCGGAGCGTAATAGGCGGCGCGGCCCATCCCGGGGCGTTCGACCAGGACATCTGTCTCGCTGCCGATGCGCGAGGAGAGCTCGGCGGCGAGAGCGGCATGCCCAGCTCCGCGGAGCCTTGCAGCGCGCTCCTTAATTACCGCGCCGGGAACCTGAGGCATACGAGCAGCCGCTGTCCCGGGCCGGGAGCTGTAGGGAAAGACATGGACAAACGCGAGTGCGCACTCCTCGATCAATTCGAGGCTACGGTTGAACATTTCCTCGGTCTCGGTCGGAAAACCTGCGATCAGATCGGCGCCGAGGGCCACGTCGGGACGCAATTCGCGGGCGCGCCGTGCTGCAGTGATCGCATCGGCTCGCGAATGCCGCCGCTTCATCCGTTTCAAGATCAGATCGTCGCCAGCCTGCAGCGAGAGGTGCAGATGCGGCATCAGCCGGTTCTCTTCGGCAAGCAACCGCCACAGCTCATCATCGATTTCGGCTGGGTCAAGGGAGGAAAGGCGCAGGCGCTCGAGCTCGGGAACCGCCGCGAGGAGCCGGCGTACCATCTGGCCCAGGCTTGGCTTGCCGGGCAGATCGCCGCCATAAGCGGTGAGGTCGATACCTGTCAGGACGATCTCGCGGTAACCGGCGGCGACCAGACCGCGCGCCTGGTCGGCGGCGACGCCGATAGGTGTCGAACGGCTGGAGCCGCGGGCATTGGGAATTATGCAAAAGGTGCAGCGGTGGTCGCAGCCTTGCTGGACTTGCAGAAAGGCGCGGCATTTACCTTCAAACCCATCGATGAAATGCGCAGCGCTCTCTTGCAGGTCGGTCGGGCAAGGATCTGCGTCCCGATAGCTCTGCGGCCGCAGCTTCGCCCGGTTGTCGAGCACGTGGTCGACTTCGGGCAACGCGGCATACTGTTCCGGGTTGAGCTCGGCAGCGCAACCGGTCACAATAATTCTCGCATCGGGGTGCCGGCGGCGAGCCCGCCGGATAGCTTGACGCGCCTGGCGCTCGGCCTCTGCTGTAACTGCGCAAGTGTTGCAAATAATCGCACCGTGAAGGCCGGCCTCAGCAGCGGCGCGGCGGATCACCTCAGACTCGAACGTGTTCAGCCGGCAGCCGAAGGTGATAACCTCGTTATCCTGCATGGCCCTCAGTTTCGCGCTACCAGATCCGAGTCGAAACTGCCTTCAAAATTCAGCGCGGCCGGGCCGGTCATGATTACATGACAGTCCTCGCGCCAGACTATATCCAGCTTACCGCCATCGAGCTCGACGATGCCGTGGCGGTCAGACAGACCCCGCCGGTGTGCGGCAACAAGGGCGGCGCAGGCGCCGCTGCCGCAGGCTTGCGTGATGCCGGCCCCTCGTTCCCAGACCCGCAGGCGCATGTTCCTCCGGTCACGAATTTCCGCGATGCCGATGTTTGCACTCTCGGGAAACAAAGGGTTGTGTTCGAGGGATGACCCCAGAGCAGCCAGATCGATGGATTCAGCGCTGCCGACAAAAAAGGTTGCGTGCGGATTGCCGATATTCGTGCAAACCGGGTGCGAGAGCGGGCCCAGCGCCAAGTCGACGCAGTCGGTATCCATAGCCCGGGCTAATGGGATGTCGCGCCAGCCGGTCCTCGGTTCACCCATATCTACAGCGATCAATCCGTCCGCGAGGACCTCGGCTTCGAGAAGACCAGCTAACGTCTCGATCTTGATTCTCGGGTCCTGCGCCTCGCGATACAGCAAATCGGCCACGCATCGGGTCGCGTTACCGCACGCCTCGGCCTCGCTACCATCGGCATTGCGGATGCGCATGAGCACTTTGGCCGCCGGATGGCGCGGGCGCTCGAGGACGATCACCTGGTCGCAGCCGATGCCGGTTCGTCGATTGGCGAGCGCACTGAAGCCAGCGTCGCCGAGCGTAACCGCTTGTCGGCGAAAATCGAGCACGACGAAATCGTTGCCGAGCCCATTCATTTTTAGGAACGGGACCTTGCCCATGGCGCTCGCTTATATGGCCGCGGCGCCGTCTCTGTCCAACGACACGAGATCAGGCGCCGTCAGGGCGCCGCCGGTTGCCTCGGACTTGCTTAACTAAAATTCAATGCCGCCCTCAAGGGCGCGGCAAAATTCCGAGCGCTGGGTTTACCCGTGCTTCGCCGTTGGAGTCCTCGCCCGCGGCGCACCTCTGGAACCAGCGCCCCAGAGCGCCGTTTTGGCCTGCGCAGATGAGTTGCGCGCGGCGCCGTTCCGCGTCTCCTTCGCCCGACTCGCTGCAGGGAAGTGGGTCGAGTGGCCTGTGCCGACTGATCCCCCACCAGCTCTGTGACCCCAGGTGTAGCGACCATGTCGCCTGGCTTTCGTTCCTGCCGAGGCGCTGGGCTCGACCCGCGACCGGTCCGGAGCGACGGCATCGACTGCCGACCAGTCGCGTTCGGTCGTATCTGCAGTTCTGGCGGATACCGGAACCGTTTCGTTGGCAAAATAAGTTGGAGTATCGCCCGATGGGTTGAAGTTTTTCGACCCGTAATCCGGCAAGTCGACAGCAAGCGCCGAGACGCTCGCAACTGCAAATGCAGCCGCGAGAGCAGTGACCGATTTCAGCATTGAGTGCCCCCCGCACCATTGCTTGACCTATAGCGAGGGAGGTGAGGAGCGCAAAATTTCGATGCTAAGGTGCCGTACTGTAAGACTTTGGCCTGCGGCCACCCTCATTTCTTCAAGAGAATCGGTGCCCGCAATCACGGACCTCTTCGCCGACATTATCGAGCGCGACAACCTCGTCGCGCCGCCTCTTCCGCGTGATCTTGGATGCGGCAGATCGGATCAGGAAGTGGTCTGGCCGGAGAGCGCTATTGCACCAACCTTCTGACCATTTAAGAAGAAGGCGGCGGCCCTCCCAGGATCACATCGACACGGCGGTCTTGCCCCGGGTTCTCTCCACTGCTGGTTTCCCCATCTCCGCTGACGGCGAGCGAACTGCGCGGCACGCCATCCTCCACGAGTGTTGAGGCCACTATGCTAGCCCGCTTCAGCGAGAGCCGCTTGTTGTAGCCGGCAGAGCCCGACGAGTCGGTAAATCCGGTGACCTGAACATTCGAGGGCGTTCCGGCCTTGTAGCTGTCGGCCGCGAGCCTCACGATTTCTCTGCCTGCCGGGCCCAGGAGCGAGCTGTTGTAATCGAAATAGACCGTGTAGGTCGTCGGGGGCGGGGGAGGAGGCGGCGGTGGTGGCGGGGCCGCGGCTACCGGCGGAGGCGATGGCTGCTGGGCGCAAGCGGCAACCGCGAGCAATAAGGACGCGAGCAAAAATCGTCTCATCAGTCCCTCCCGTTGGTCGAATTCGCAGTTATGCAGTTATAGGGAAATTGACCGTTTGCGCTAGCCGCAAAGACGGTCAGCCGCCTACAACACCCTGCGTATTAACATAAACCGAATAGATGGACTGGCTTGCTGCCATGAAGAGGCGATTCCGCTTGCGCCCGCCAAAGCACAGATTGGCGCAGCGTTCCGGGAGGGCGATATGGCCGATCATAGTTGCATCCGGCGAGAATACGGCTACGCCGTTCAGCCCTACCGTCATTCCCCATCCGCACCACAGATTGCCTTTGACATCGCAGCGGAACCCGTCGGGCGTCCCTTCGCCCGCATTAACGAAGACACGCCTATTGACGAGCTTGGTTCCATCCTCGACCACATCGAAAACGCTGATCAGCCGCGGCCAGGTGCGCGACTCGACAATGTAGAGCTTGCTCTCGTCGGGCGAAAAACACAGCCCGTTCGGTCCGTTGATATCGCCAGTTACGACCGTCGCAGCTCCGGTCCTGCCGTCCACGCGGTAAACGTTGGTCGGAAGTTCCGGCGGCGCCTGTTCGCCTTCGTAATTGCCTAGAATCCCAAAAGGCGGATCGGTGAACCAGATCGAGCCGTCGGATTTTACGACGACATCGTTCGGCGAATTGAGCCGCTTACCCTCGAACCGGTCGAGAATGACGGAGATCGAGCCATCGTATTCGGTCCGCGTTACTCGTCGCCCCTCATGCTCGCAGGTGATCAGCCGTCCCTGTCTGTCGCGGGTATTGCCGTTCGCGTGATTGGAGGGCTTGCGATAGACGCTCGCCGCGCCGGTTTCCTCGTCCCACCGCATGATGCGGTTGTTCGGGATGTCGCTCCACAGCAGGTAGCGGCCGTCACCGAACCACACCGGGCCTTCGGCCCAGCGAAATCCTCTCGCGAGCCGTTCAACACCCGCGTTGAAAGGCGGCTTGAGGCTGTCGAACCGAGGGTCGAGGGTGCGGACCGCCGGATCGGGGTAACTCGGGGTCGGCTCCCAGCGTTCGATCGGCGTCAGCGGCGTAGCAACGCCGAGGGTCGGAGCCGTATTTGTGTTCATCGCCTCCTCCCCATGCCCGCTCCCCTACCATCCCCCGGAAGGAGCGGGAGAGGGTAGGATGAGGCTCAGATCACCTTCTCTTCGCGCAACGCGGCCAGCTCGCTTTCCGACAGGCCGAGCAAACGGCCATACACCTCGTCGCTGTCGGCCCCGAGCAACGGCGCAGCGGTTATCGGCACCTGGGATCCGCTCATCTTCACCGGCCACCCCGGCATCTTGAAATCGCCGCGCACCGGATGCTTGACGGTGACGAAGATCTCCCGGCGATTGAGGTCGGGGTCATTCGACAATTCCATCGTGTCCATGATCGCCCCGGCCGGGATACCTTGCTCGCCGAGCCGCTGCATCACCTCCATCTTGTCGTGATGCTTTGTCCACTCGGCGATCATCTCGTCGACCAGATGCCGGTTCTTGAAGCGCTCTTGCGGACTATCGAAACGTGGGTCCCCGATCAGATCTTCGCGGCCCATGATCTTCAACAGCCGCTCCCAATGCTGCGGGTTGGCGCGTGACGTATATATGTAGCAATAGTCGTTCGGGCCGTCGCCTTTGCATTTGTAGGTCTCGCTCGGCGAATTGGTGCCCATGATGCTCTGATTGCCCATGCGCGGCGCGGCCTTGCCCCACAGCGCCTGAGCGGCATAGGAGATACGGCCGTAATTGATCACGCATTCCTGCATCGCCAATTGGATGCGCTGGCCTTCGCCGGTGAACTGACGCTGGTAGAGCGCGGCTAGAACGCCGATCGCACCATGCAAACCCGTGCCGGTGTCGCCGATCGTCAGTCCGGGCTTGATCGGGCGGCCGTCGGGCTCGCCGGTGATCGACATTGCGCCGCCGGTCGCCTGCGCGATCATGTCGAAGGCGAGGAAGCTCTTGTACCGCCCGTCCTGACCGAACCCCTTGACCTGCGCGTAAATGATCCGCGGATTGATCTCGCGTACCACATCGTAGCCGAAGCCAAGCCGATCGATGACGCCGGGCGCGAAATTCTCGGCAAACACATCGGCCTTCTCGATAAGCCCATGCAACAGAGCGCGGCCTTTGTCGGTCTTGAGATTGGCGGTAACGCTCTTCTTGTTGGCGTTGAGCAGCATGAAATAATGCGAGTCGACCCCTTTCTTGTCGGTCGAGGCACCGCGGCCCTGCTCGCCCTTGGTCGGCTCCTCGACCTTGATGACCTCGGCCCCGAGCCAGGCCAAGGTCTGGGTCAAGGAGGTCCCGGCCTCGAATTGGGTCAGGTCCACCACCCTCACCCCATGCAATGCACCACGCTGCACCGTGGTGGGCTGGCTGCCGGCACCGGGTGCTAGGTCGTTAGGCATATGATTCCCTCCTGGTCGCGATTAATTGCCGCCGCGTGTTTGATCCTTGCTTGCCGGCGGTGAGTTCAGAAGTCCTTAGCCGTTTCCTGTACGAGGATCATGTATCAAACTGTCAGCCTTCTTTGCCGCGGCGTCAACGCCCGATAGGACAGTCCGGTCATGCGATCGGCGCGTCAACACCCCCGCTTCGCAAGAGGCAGGGCTCACGACGAGGTTTCTGCCCCCGAAGATGTGCGGCTATTGGGAGCGGATGAACGCAAGACTCGACCGGTCCTTTTCGATTTCATCGGCAATGCAGGGACGTTTACGCCGGCCAGTCTCCTGACGCTGCCTGAAGCCCAGCGCTAGTGGGCGGCACCGCCGCGCCCAAATCGGAACAAATTGCCCATCAACACGTTGTCGCGGACGGCGGTCTGACGGCCAGCGGGTTACGAGTGGCGTTCCCACCGCGGTATCGAAATGGGCAGGAGGGGTTGTAGATCGTTGGGCTGAGACGGCGGCGGGGCCGAGCTTTTCGGTTCGCTGACACACCCGACGATCGCGCGGATTAAGAATTTTCATCGCAGAGTGTGAGGAAGTTCACATTCGCATTAACCAGAGAGATGGTTTCTTGGGTCATGTACGAGAGGGATGGTTGGATGGCCCTACGTTCGAACTACGGGTGTTCTGAAGAAAGCGGGACTTGAGGGGTGTCGTTCAGATTGAAACAAATCGGGATCAGGCGCCTGAATTCCTTGCGCCACATGGAGCTGAATTCCTCGGCGAGGTTGGCTTTTCCGGTCAGATCGTCGTCTAAATTCACAACTCCACAATCTCGCGAAAACGCCGGGCATCATTCGGCATAGCCTTTGGCGTATCGGCTAACCAGTTAGGTTCGGGTAATCGTCAGGGAATAAGCCGTGCCTTTTGAATTGGGTAATGGAGAGCCAAACTATCCAAGGGAAGCTAAATCACTTGTTAACTAATTCTGGTAATCCTGATTAACCACCGCCCGTTGGCGTGAATGCCGACCGAACCTGGAGGGTTCTATGCGCGTGCTTTTAGTCGAGGATGACGCAACGACCGCCGTCAGCATCAAGATGATGCTGGTCAAGGAAAATTACATTGTGGACACCACCGATCTCGGCGAAGACGGCCTCGAGATCGGAAAGATCTATGATTACGATATTATCATCCTTGATTTGATGTTGCCGGATATTGACGGATATGAGGTCTTGCGGCGGCTGCGCGCAGCACGCGTGCGCACTCCGATTTTGATACTCTCGGGTCTTGCCGAACTCGACCATAAGATCAAGGGGCTCGGCTTCGGTGCTGATGACTTCCTGACGAAGCCGTTTGACCGCCGGGAATTAATTGCGCGGATCCAAGCTATCGTGCGGCGATCAAAAGGTCACTCGGAATCGACCATCCGCACCGGTAAGCTGGTCGTCAATCTCGATACTCGCGTCGTTACGGTCGACGATCATCCGGTTCATCTTACCGGCAAAGAATATGGAATTCTCGAGCTGCTGAGCCTGCGCAAGGGCACGACGCTTACAAAGGAGATGTTTCTCAATCACCTCTACGGCGGAATGGATGAGCCCGAACTCAAGATCATCGACGTCTTCGTATGCAAACTGCGCAAGAAACTCGCACAAGCGACAGGCGGCAGCCATTACATCGAAACGGTCTGGGGACGCGGTTATGTCTTGCGAGATCCGGTTCCAGTGACCAATGCGCAGAGCGCTGCCACCGGCCCGGAACATTCCGCTGCTAGGCGCAATCCCGCTGCAGCTTAGCTATCAGCCGTAGCGGCGGTAATCTGGACACGTCCGGGCTCCGCCGTTGCCACAATACGGCAACCCAGCGACTTGGCCAGCAGCCCGGTGAAATAGGCATGCACCGTACGAGCGGTGAGCCGGGAAACCGGTGCCCTAAGCATCAGAGCCGCGCTTGCCTCTTCGGACAGAGCAGCAGCCTCGCCCATCGCCTCTAGAGTCAGAGGTCCATAGGCGAGGGTAACGTGACCGCCCCGCGGCAGAATATCAGCTCCGACGGCAAGCAGATTACAGGCCAGTTTTTGCCAGTGGGGCGACAAACTCCAAATGTTCTCGGCGCAATCGCTTGCAATCCGGCTCGGATCGAAAAAGCCGCGCCAGAGTTCGTGCGGTGCCGGCCCCGCTCCCATGGCAGCGTCGCTAAAACCATAGGCGAACCGATAAAATTGCAGCCGATCGCGAGCGCGACGCGCACTGTCGTTGACCAGCGCCATG
This sequence comes from Allostellaceae bacterium, assembly GCA_049799535.1. Taxonomy (GTDB): domain Bacteria; phylum Pseudomonadota; class Alphaproteobacteria; order ATCC43930; family CGMCC-115725; genus AP-15. The sequence continues at coordinate 26,328 of JBARIB010000538.1, forward strand.
GCATCGCCAATGAAGCCCGGGTCTTCTTCCGCGATCAGCTCAACCCCGTTATTGATCGCGGCGATCGGCCCGCTTAGTTCGTGGCACAGCCGTGCAGACACCAGCGCCAGCAGGCGTAATGTTCCCGCATCATCGTTACCATCTGGTGAGGGAGACTGGCGATCGGCATCGCCGACGAGGACCGCCTTTGGGAATAAACGGTTCTGGCGAATCATATCCGGAGAACTGCCGCTCGAAATCCGACGGCTCGTTCCTAAGGCTTGAGGTGTCAACCGACCGTCCGCCGCCTAGATCGGAGGCTTCAGGCTCAGCTTACAACTTCGTCAGCAATTCGACGGCGAGTTCGAGGTCTTCGGGCCGATTTGTGTTGAAAAACGGATCGACCGGGCGATCGCTGAAGACCGCAGTGGCGAGCCGATAGCGCGCGGTCCATTGATCGACCTTTCGAACGCCTTCTTCGAGCACGGCGTGGCGGAGATCGTCGCGCAATCGCACCGGCCACAACCCGAACACCGGGTGAGAGCGGCCCGCCGAGGCAGCGCACGCCATATCGGCCCCCTCTGACCCGAGTACTGCGAAGAGGTGGGACACGAGATTGGCGGGGAAAAACGGCGCATCAGTCGCGACGCTGACGATGAACGGGCAATCTGGGCGATGTTCCGCCGCCCAATCCAGCCCGGCCAGGACGCCGGCGAGCGGGCCGGCGAAATCCGGGACGCTGTCCGACACAACCGGCAAACCGAACTTTTCAAAGCGCTTGGGGTCGCCATTGGCATTGAGCACGAGCGCATCGACCTGCGGTCGCAGGCGCTCGATGACGCGCTCGAGCAACGAGGTTCCGCCGAGCAAAAGCAGGGACTTATCGCGGCCGCCCATGCGCCGGGACTGGCCGCCTGCCAGCACCAGCCCAACGGCCTTCACGCCGCGTCCTCCTCGATGCTCGCCTTACGGACGAACCTCTGATTTTCGTCCGCGACGGCCCTGACATCACTATCGAAGACGACGCGTTCAACACCGGAGAGGGCGATGAACCGCTTGCCCTTGGCACGCCCGATGAGAGTGAGGCCCGCCTGGCGAGCAAGGTCGACGCCCCACGCAGTAAAGCCGGAGCGCGAGATCAGGATTGGTATGCCCATCTGCACGGTCTTGATCACCATCTCGGAGGTCAGCCGGCCCGTGGTGTAGAAGATCTTTGCGGCTGCCGAGATCCGGTGCAGGTGCAAATAGCCGGCAATTTTGTCGATAGCGTTATGCCGGCCGACATCCTCCATGTAGATGAGCGGCCGGTCTTCTTCGCACAGGACACAGCCATGGATCGCCCCGGCCGCAAGATAAAGGCTCGGCGCCGTGTTGATCTTGCGGGTCAGCGAATAGAGCCAGGAAATACGCAACACCGCATCGGGGTCGAGTCGGACCTCCTCGAACTTTTCCATCAAATCGCCAAATACGGTGCCTTGAGCGCAACCGGAGGTTAGCGTCTTCTTCTTCAGCTTGTCCTCGAAATCGGTCTCGCGATCGGTACGAACCACAACCGTCTCCAGTTCGTCATCATAGTCGATGCCAGTGATCCGATCCTCTGAGCGCAGCATGTTCTGGTTGAGCAGATAACCGACTGCGAGATAGTCGGGGTGATCGCCGACCGTCATCATCGTGACGATCTCGCGGCCGTTGAGGAACAAAGTCAGCGGTCGCTCCATGACGACCGCGGTCTCGATGCTTCGGCCCTCATGGTCGATGCCGGTGACGGTACGGGTCAGCCGCGGGTCGTCGGGCCGCGGGCGGATGGTGAATTCCTGCATGGCCCATAATATGTAGGATATTGATTATAGGTGCCACTCGCCGAAAGCGGGCATGATGGATGCGAAACGTCTCTACAGCGAGGATTTCGTCCTCTGGTCGAAGCGACAGGCCAACGCCTTGCGCGCTGCGGCGCGTGGCGGCTCGAACCGACAGCTCGACTGGGGACACCTCGCCGAGGAGATCGAGGATTTGGGCATCTCTCAGCACTCAGCGCTCCGCAGCCACATTCGCCGCATTATTCGCCATTTGATAAAGCTCGAGTATTCGCGGGCGAGTGACCCTCGACGCGGCTGGATAGAGACGATTGGCGACGCCAGGGCGGAGATCGAAGATTTGCTGGAAACGAGCCCCAGCCTCAAGGTGGAGCTCAGCGACAATATCGCAAAACAGACACCGCGAGCAATCAAGCTGGCGATCCGGATCTTCAAGCTCACGAAGAGATCGACGTCGCCCGGTTGCCCCACCTCATGGGCGCTATTTACACCGAAGAGCAGGTGCTGGGCGACTGGTTCCCCGAAGATCCGGCGAGGTAGCGCGTCATAACCCAGACGAGATCGGGGGCGACATTTCCCGATGCCGTTCCTATCTTAACGAGATAAGCCGCGGCTCGAGCGAGCAAGGCATGATTGACCCGTTTGGACGAACCATCACCTATTTGCGCGTATCGGTCACCGACCGTTGCGACTTCCGCTGCGTCTATTGCATGGCGGAAGAAATGAATTTTCTGCCGAAATCCGAGCTTCTGACCTTGGAAGAACTTGACCGGGTGTGCAGCGCGTTCATCCGGCTCGGAGTCAAAAAACTCCGCCTAACCGGCGGCGAGCCGCTCGTCCGCCGCAACATCATGACCCTGTTCCGCGCTCTGGGCCGGCATATCGGTACAGGGGCGCTGGACGAGCTGACCTTGACGACGAACGGCAGCCAGCTCGCCCGCTACGCCGGCGAACTGCGCGATTGCGGCGTGCGCCGGGTCAACGTCTCGGTGGATACCCTCGACCCGGCGAAATTTACCGAGATTACCCGCCGCGGCCGGCTCGAGGTGGTCCTCGAAGGGCTCGCGGCAGCGAAGGCTGCCGGGCTGGCGGTGAAGATCAATGCCGTGGCATTGCGCGGCGTCAACGAAGAGGAGCTCGACGACCTCGTCGCGTGGACCGGCGAGCGGGGCTTCGATCTCGTGTTTATCGAAGTCATGCCGATGGGCGACATCGGTGGCGAGAACCGGCTCGAGCAGTATCTGCCGCTGTCCATGGTGCGGGCCCGGTTGCAACGGCGTTGGACTCTCGACGAATCCGATTACCGGACCGGCGGCCCCGCCCGCTATGTCAATGTGCGGGAAACCGGTCGGCGGCTCGGTTTCATCACCCCGCTTACCCACAATTTTTGCGAAAGCTGCAATCGCGTCCGGATGACCTGCACCGGGACGCTGTACATGTGCCTCGGGCAGGAAGATGCAGCGGATTTGCGTACACCGCTGCGCCAATCCGAAAGCGATGAAGCGCTCGAAGCGGCGATCCGCGAGGCGATCGACCGCAAGCCCAAAGGACACGATTTCATCATCGATCGCCGCCACAACCGGCCGGCCGTCGCGCGTCACATGAGTGTTACCGGCGGGTGAGCTCCTCGCCGCGCCGGATTGCAGCCGTTGCGGCGGAGACCGAAGCCGCTCAGCACGCCCTCAACGAGCTGTGCAGCATCTATGTCTGCGTTCCCCCCGAGCGCGCCGAGGTCATCATCCCTCTCGGCGGTGACGGGTTCATGCTGGAGACCCTGCATCGCTTCCTGTCCAAGGGGGTGCCGATCTACGGCATGCACCGAGGCAGTGTGGGATTTCTGATGAACCCCTATCGGCCGGAAGGGCTTCACGAACGCCTCGCCGCGGCACAACCGGTTGTGCTTCACCCACTTGAGATGATGGCTCGAGACGAGCACGGCGATCACCGCCGCGCACTTGCCTTCAACGAGGTATCGTTGTTGCGCGAGAGCCGACAGGCGGCAAAGCTGCGGGTCAGTATCGACGGCATCGTGCGGATCGAAGAGCTGATGGCGGACGGAATCCTCGTCGCGACACCGGTGGGCAGCACGGCCTATAACCTTTCGGCGCACGGCCCGATCATCCCGCTCGGCGCCGGGGTTTTGGCGCTGACCCCGATCAGCGCCTTCCGCCCGCGCCGCTGGCGGGGCGCGTTGTTGCCTCACGAAGCTAAGGTCGCCATCGAAGCGCTGGAGACCGACAAGCGCCCGGTCAGCGCCGTCGCCGATTTCACGGAGGTGCGCGACGTTGTGAGCGTCGAAGTCAAAGAAAACCGCGACATCTCGATGACGCTGCTGTTCGACCATGATTCCAATCTGGAAGAGCGGGTACTCAAAGAGCAGTTCGCTTCTTGAAATCTCGCAGTCTGTCGCTCAGCGGCGTGTGGCCATCAGCGAAAACCCCAGCGGCAGCCAGGGTCTGTCAGGCCAGCGATAAAGCCCCGAGCCATCTTTGACGAGGATTTGAAACATCCGCCAGGGCACCGCATCGTGCTCACGCGGCCAGTCGAGGGTCATGCCCGAGGCAACAAGGCTCGTGACGACGTCTCCGAGCGGGTGAATCCAGTTGTAGATTGCCTCGCCCGTGAGCGAGCTGTCGGGATCCACGTAATCGTGCGGTTGCGTCTCAATGACCGGCTCGCGCGAGAAATAGGGGGCAAATAGCCCTGGCATGCCGTCGGAAGTGCGGACGGCGTCATCGAACACGTAAGCTGCCGGATGTCCCTCCGCGAGGTAGAGCGAACCGCCCGGGCGCAGCAACCTCGCGACGATCTGTGACCATCTCGCGATATCCGGCAGCCAACAGGTGGCGCCCCAGGTCACGAAAACCATGTCGAAAAGTGCGGCGCTGCGATCGTTTCCAGGGCGTCATAGAGATCGGCGCAAACAAAGCGCACCCGATCGGCCAGGCGTAGTTCGTTAGTCAGCGAGAGCGCCATTTCGATGGCCGGAGCCGAGAAATCGAGACCTACAACTTCGGCGCCGCGTTGTGCGAGGGTTAGGCTATCCGCCCCGAAATGGCATTGGAGATGGACGATCCGCTTGCCCTCGACGGAAGGAAGCTCGGCTTCTTCAATTGCATTGAGCCTGCCGCGGCCAGCGCGGTGGTCACTGAGGTCATCGCCGCGCGGGCCGAGATGGATATCGACGAGCTTATCCCAACTGGCGCGATTGGCCCGATGCCATTCAGGTTCGGACATCAGAACAGCTCCGCTCTAAACGCCGGCCGAGTAGCGCTTTGCCAATGCTGTCGGCAAGTCTTTGGATGGCGATCACAGGCCGGCGCTTTCGTTTTTTCTGAATGGTTGTGCAGGCCTGTCCCGGATCAACGGGACTGACTTCTTCCGCCGCCGGCACCAACCGCGGCTTCGATCGCGACGCCCGGCGCGCGGTCGCAAGACAGGCCTCCACCGCGTCATGCAAACTGCTCACACAGTAGGTTGCACCGAGTGCAAGGCGGAGGGTCCGATCTTCCAGGATCGGATCTTCCGTAGGCCATAGGCCGACGAGCAGCAGGACTTTGGGTGCACGCT
>JBARIB010000539.1:0-1812 GCA_049799535.1 Allostellaceae bacterium
CATGCACCCGGATCTTCCCGTGTCAATTATCTCGTGACTCACGCTCGGTCGCCCTCGAATTTAGGTCACAAGCGGTCACGAGTCCCTGCGTAAGAGGCCACCGCTGCAGAGGCTCCCGCTGCGACAATCTGCTGCGCCCGCGACCTTGGTCATGTCTGGGCACCGGCCATCTAACATCACTCTTCTCCACTGCTGTTCTCAAGTTTGCGTTGAAAAGCGGCGCAAGCGCAATTTCGACGGCTTGGCCTTCCTCGTAACCTATCGTGATACGAGCAACTGGTGAAGCGGCCCCCTAAAAGACCGGACAGGGTCTACCCCATGGCTAAGAACCAGGAGTATGACCGTGTCTATGACTGGGAACATTGATCGGGTTGAGGTTATCACGTCGGTTCAGCGACGCCGGCGCTGGTCGGCAGAAGAGAAGGCGCGGATCGTCCAGGAGACCTACGCGCCGGGGATGTCGGTGTCGCTGGTGGCGCGCCAGCACGGGATCGCGCCGAACCAGGTATTTACTTGGCGGCGGCTGTACGCGGAGGGCGCGCTGTCGGCGGTCGGAGCCGGCGAAGAGGTGGTGCCGGCCTCCGAATACCGCGCCTTGCAGCATCAGGTTCGCGAACTGCAGCGGCTGCTCGGCAAGAAGACCTTGGAGAATGAGGTGCTGCGCGACGCGCTCGAATTGGCGCAGCCAAAAAAACGGCTGTTGCGGCCGCCCTCGCCGGCACGGGACGACACGCCGTGAAGACGATCGCCGATACTCTCGGCGTCGCGCGCTCCAATCTCGCCGTGCAAACAGCGCCAGAGCGAGCGCGCCAGCGGCGAGGCCGGGGTCCCCAGCCCGAGGTGGAGCTTGTCGCCGAAATCAAAGCGCTGATCGCCCGGCAGCCGACTTACGGCTACCGGCGCATCCATGCGCTGCTGCGGCGTCAGCGTCGTCAGGAAGGCGGCGCGGCGGTCAACGTGAAGCGGGTCTACCGCGTCATGAAGGCGCACGGGCTGCTGCTCGAACGCCATACCGGAGGTGGCGAAGAACGGCGGCATGACGGTCGCGTCGCGGTCGATCGGCCCGATACCCGCTGGTGCTCGGACGGGTTCGAGATCGGCTGCGACAACGGTGAAAAGGTGCGGGTCGCCTTCACGCTCGACTGCTGCGACCGCGAGGCGATCTCCTGGGTGGCGACGACCGGCGGCATCAACAGCTCCGACATTCGCGACCTGATGGTCGAGAGCGTCGAGCGCCGGTTCGGGCTGGTCACCAGATTGCCCAAGCCGATCGAATGGCTGTCGGACAACGGCTCGCCTTATATCGCCAAGGAAACTCGCGCCCTGGCGCGCGACATTGGCCTGGTGCCGCGCACGACGCCGATCGAAAGTCCCCAGTCGAACGGCATGGCCGAGGCCTTCGTCAAAACCATCAAGCGGGATTACGCGCGGGTCTCGGCCCGGCCTGACGCGGCCAGCGTGCTGCGCCAGCTCGATTGTTGGTTCGCGCATTACAACAGCATCCATCCCCACAAGGCGCTGGGCTACCGCTCGCCGCGCGAATTCAGGCAACAAATCATGGAAAAGACGACCGCTGATGCGGTCGGCGCCCTGCGTCGATCGCATGGAAACACAACGGCCACGGAGGCGATCGGGTCAAGGCCAAAGCCGCCGCAGGCGGTGGCGCGCAGCGCCAGCCTTGACGCGAGCGCAGCCGTGGACCACCCCTAACAACTAATCCCTGTCCGGTTTATCGGGGGCAACTCCAAACACCGCTTCCAGAGGCGGCCCTAGGTACCGACGGGCGACCTCCTGAGCGATGCGATCCGCGAC
>JBARIB010000540.1:0-2088 GCA_049799535.1 Allostellaceae bacterium
ATCCTATCGGTCCGCTACCCGCCCTCCCGGCTCACGCCTCCCGCGCAAGCGGGCCGGAGCGGAGCGACTTCGTGCCCTGGCGCCCTGCTTCCGTTGGCCCAACGTTCGGTTGGACGGAACGGCTGTCGCCGAGGGCCCCGGGTAGCGAGGTCGGTGGCTAGTTGGGTGTATCCTTTCATCGCTGGGCATGAGGTTGCCCGTCGGAACTTCAATGAAAGGAGACCACCATGTCACCACTACGCGTGCGTATGATCGAGGATATGACCCTGGCCGGATTGGCTGAGGGAACGCAGAAGATTTACATCCAGGCGGTGCGTAGGTTGGCCGCACATTACCGCCGCTCACCTGATGAACTCGGCGAGGAAGAGGTGCGGAGCTACCTGCTCGGGCTGCGGCAGCGAGGAGTGGCGCGCGGGACCTTCAAAACCGGTCAGTACGGCCTGCGTTTCCTCTACTGTCATACGCTCGGCCGAACCTGGGCCCTGTTCGGGGAAAAAAAGGATCGCCTCGCCACGGCAGAAACGGCTGCCTGACGCGCTGTCGGAAGATCAGGTCCGTCATCTCCTCAGCGGTATCCGCAACCCGGTCCACAAGACGTGCCTTGCCGTCATGTATGCGTGCGGTCTGCGCATCAGCGAGGCCACCACGCTGGAGGTCAGCGCCATTGACCGGGCCAACCAGGTGTTGCGCATCATCGGCAAGGGCAACAAGGAGCGGCTGGCGCCGCTGCCACAGCCGGTTCTCGACGATCTCAGCTCCTTGTGGCGCATCCATCGCAACCCCCGCTGGCTATTCCCCAACCGACACGGGGATGCGCCGCTCAACAAGCGCGTGCTGTCCGATACCTTCGCCTCCGCCGCCGTGGCGGCAGGCATCCAGCGGAGGGTGACGCCGCACTCCCTGCGCCATTCCTACGCGACACGGTTGATCGAGAACGGCATCGACACCCGCATCGTGCAGATCCTGCTCGGCCACTCCAGCATCGCCACCACCGCCATTTACACCCACCTGACCACGCCGACCCGGGCATCGCTGCATAGTTTGCTTGATAGGCTGATGACCGGCCTCTGAGGCACGGTCGTGATCGAGGTCGCCGATGTGTTCCGCCGCTTCGCGACAGAATACGTCTCGGCTCACGGCGCGTCGATGCTGCCCTCTCATCGGCGCGCCATCGAAGACATCCTCAACTGCCGCACCGCCGCACTCGGCGGCCAGGTCTGGCGCTGCGAAACCTGCAACACGGAGGTGTTCTCTTTCCATTCTTGTGGCAATCGCAGTTGTCCCAAGTGCCACACCGCGCAGACACAGGAGTGGCTCGAACACCGGCAGGCGGAGATGCTGCCGGTGCCGTACTTCCACATCACCGTCACCGTGCCGGCGGAGCTGCGCGAGGTGCTGCGGGCCAATCAGCGCGACGGCTACGCTGTGCTGATGCAGGCGAGCGCCGCCGCGATCATCGAACTCGCCCGCGATCCGCGTTACGTCGGCGGCGCCGTCGCGGTGCTCGCCGTGCTGCATACCTGGACCCAGCAGCTGAACTTGCACCCGCATGTTCATTGCCTGGTCAGCGGCGGCGGCATCTCCGAGGACGGCAAGACGTGGCATCCGGCACGCCGGAAGTTCCTCGTACCCATCAAGGCTCTCGTCAAGTTGGTGCGCGCCAAGTTCAGGGCGTTACTGCGGCGAAAGCGCCCCGACCTCGTCATCCCCGACGCGGTGTGGCGCGCGCCTTGGATCCTTCATGTCACCGCCTGGGGCAACGGTGAAAAGGCCGTGCTCGAATACCTCGCCCGCTACGTCTTTCGCATCGCTCTCACCAACGCCCGCATCGTTGGTCTCGACGACGAAACGGTCACCATCCAATACCGGGACCGCAAGACTGGCCGCCTGCGAACCTGCCGCCTCAGCGGCGAGGAATTCATGCGCCGCTTCCTCCAGCACGTGCTGCCGCGCGGCTTCCACAAGGTCCGCTATTTCGGCCTGTGGCATCCCGCGCAGCGCCGCAACGCCGCTCGGGTGCGGCAGATGCTGCAACTCGAGGCGCCACCCAAGCTCGATCCGTCGCAGGACCCCATCGTTCCGCCACTT
>JBARIB010000541.1:0-2899 GCA_049799535.1 Allostellaceae bacterium
GCTGCCGCCCAGCCCAGCCGATTTGCGCCATGTAGCGGCGGGTTTTCCCGGTAGAGGGCGGGCGCGGCGCCAGTATTCGTTGTCATCATGGGCCCTCCGATTGGTTTAATGGCCCACAATTTGGCGCAGCCCTGTTCGCCGGTCGCGTTAATGGTTGTGAAATTGTGCAAAGCCTCTTTGCAGCTGTTTGCGGACGCCGACTCACACGGCCGAATGCCTGGGCAGGTTGCCGAGATAGGCGTTTGTTAAAATTCTCCGGAGGCTTTATTAATCGGGAGGTTTCTGAGGACGATTCCCCGGTGGATGAAGAAACCTTCGCCTTCGGATCGTTCCGCCTGATCCCCGGGCAGCGCCAGCTCTTCGAGGGCGGCAAACCGCTGCGCCTCGGCAGCCGCGCGCTGGATATTCTACTCACGCTGGTCGAAAGCGCCGGCGAGACGATCCACAAAGACCGGCTCATCGCCCGGACTTGGCCCGATACGGTCGTCGACGAGGGAGCTTTGCGGGTCCATGTCGCCGCGCTGCGCAAGGCGCTCGGGGACGGCCGTGCCGGCAGGCGCTACATCGCCAACAACCCCGGCCGGGGTTACACCTTTGTCGCGCCGGTAACGCGCGAGTATGCGCCCTCGGCAACCGCCGCGCCGGGCGGACTGGCCGAAGCCGGCAGTTTGCCTGCGCCGCTCACGCGCATTGTTGGCCGCGACGAGATTATCGCCGCGCTCACGACACAGCTGGCGCGGCGTCGCTTTCTGACCATCGTCGGTCCAGGCGGGATCGGCAAAACGACAGTGGCGGTCGCCGTCGCAGACCGGGCGCGCGCGTCGTATAAGGACGGCGCCTGGTTTGTCGGACTGGCCTCGTTGTCCGATCCCGAGCTCGTGCCAAGTGCCCTTGGCGCCGCGCTGGGGGTCCATCCTTCGGGCGGCGACCACACGCGAGCGCTGGCCGCGTGGTTGCGCGACAAGACCGCCTTGCTCGTGCTCGACAGCTGCGAGCACGTTATCGGCGCGGCGGCGGCGCTCGCCGAGGCGCTGCTCAAGGCCGCACCCGGCGTCAGTATTTTGACTACCAGCCGCGAGCCCCTGCGAGCAGAGGGCGAAGCGCTGCATCGCCTGGCAGCGCTGGAACTTCCGTCGGCTTCGGTTGATCTCGCCGCCGAGGCATTGCGCTACTCGGCCGTACAGCTGTTCAACGAGCGCGCCACCGCGGCGCTGGACGAGTTCGTGATGAGCGAGTCCGACGTGCCGGCGATCCTGGAGATTTGTCGCCGGCTCGACGGTATTCCGCTGGCGCTCGAGCTGGCAGCGGCACGTGTCGGCGTCTTTGGGGTGCGGGATTTGGCGGCGCACCTGGATGACCGCTTCCGGCTTCTGACGGCTGGCCGGCGCACCGCTCTGCCCCGCCACCAGACGCTCGGCGCCGCGCTCGACTGGAGCTATCAGCTGCTCCCGGAAGAAGAGCGTGCGGTGCTGCGCCGACTCAGTCTATTTGCCGGTGAGTTCCCGTTGGAAGCTGCGATCGCCATCGCTGCCGATCCTGGCTCGCCCGGTATTGTCGACCACATCGCGAACCTCGTCGGCAAATCACTGCTGGCTGCCGATCCACGGGGCGATGCCGCGCAATATCGCCTTCTCGACACCACCCGCCTCTACGCCTTCGAGAAGCTGAAGAGCTCGGGCGAATTCCACCAAATCGGCCGGCACCATGCGCAATATTATTGTGCCGCGTTCGCGAATGCCGAGGCCGAAAGCGAGTCGCGGCCGCAAGCCGAGTGGCTGGCCATCTACGGCCGACATCTTGCAAATGTCCGAGCCGGGCTCGATTGGGCATTTTCTCCTGATGGCGATCGCCAGATCGGCGTGGCGTTGACCGTCGCCGTTGTACCGCTATGGGTCCAGCTGTCGTTGTTGGGCGAGTGCCGAGAGCGGGTCGAGCGGGCGCTCGCCACTCTCCAAGGCGACGAGCCGGCCGCGGCGCGCTCGCGGATGCAGCTCTCCTGGGCGCTCGCCTGGTCTCTGATGTACGGCGTCGGCCGCGCCCGAGAGGCCGGTCCCGCCTGGGCTATCTCTCTCGATCTCGCGGAACGGCTCGAAGACCGGGGCTACCGGCTACGCGCCCTTTGGGGCTTGTGCATCGATCAGTTCAACAATGGCGATCTTCTCACTGCGCTCGAATTCGCTCGACGTTTCGCCGCTCTGGGGGGAGAGACCCGCGAACCGATCGATCTGATGATGGCCGATCGTCTTCTCGCCACGGCCCATCATTATTTCGGAGACCAACGACAGGCGCGCCATCACATCGACCGTGCAATCGCCCAGCTCGCGGACCTGACGCAGCAGCAAATCGTTCGCGTACGGTTCGATATGCGGGTGTCGACGCACTATTTCCAGGCTCGGATTCTATGGCTGCAAGGATTTGCCGAGCAGGCGCTGCAAGTGGTCGAGCACAATATCGAGGAGGGGAACGCCGTGGGGCAGGCCTTGTCCTTTTGCAGCGTCCTGGGCCAGGGGGCGTGCCCGATCGCCTTTTGGGCAGGCGACCTCGACGCTGCCGAGCGCTACGGCGAGATGCTGTTCGACCATACTGAGCGTCATCCGATACGTCTGTGGCACGTTTGGGCTCGCTGTTTCATTGGCCTGGTGATGGCCAAACGCGGTGATATCAACGCCGGGCTGCGGGCGCTGCGAGACGGGCTCCAGCAGGCGGGCGAGGCGAGATTTCTGCCGCGCTTCCTCCTCCTGCTTGGCGAACTGGCGGCTTGTCTTGGCAAAGCCGACGAGATCGCACTGGGGCTCGAAACCGTCGACGAGGCCCTTGCACGTTGCAAAGACCGCGACGAACGCTGGTACCGGCCCGAGCTACTGCGCATCAAGGGCGAATTGATTTTACTGGAGAATGC
>JBARIB010000542.1:0-3214 GCA_049799535.1 Allostellaceae bacterium
GTATGCACGGTGACGTTGCCCTTTCTCCTGGTCCAGCTTCGCTTGTAGTCGTGGAACATCCGGAACCAGACGACGCTGTCCAATAAATAAAGGCCGCCGGTCGGGAGCAGAGCAGCAACGCGATCAAGATGATCGAGGAACTCCTGGTTGGACCGGACGTAAAGCGAACCGAGCAGGATATAAATGAGATCGAAGGGGCCGATAGTGCGGTCGAGCTCACGCATGTCGCCCTGCACGAAGCGGGCATCGATGCCAAGGCGCTGGGCTTTGCCGCGGGCGAACTCGATCATTGCCGAGCTCAGGTCGAGGCCGCAATAGGCGTAGCCGCGCCTGGCCCATTCCTCCAGATACGGAGCGGTGCCGGCGCCGAGCTCGAAAACTTGGCGAACTTTGGTTTTGGAAAAGCTGTTGATCGCGGCTTCGAAAAAATCGACTTCGCCGCTGATGTCTTTGGAGCCTAACGCGATTTCATAATATTGCGGATATCGATAGGCCTCCATCAGGCCATCTAGGCTGCTTTTGCGAATTGTCTGCGGTCGTGCGGCGCGGAGAAATCGAGCTCGGGGCCGAGCGGAATGATGCCGCTGGGATTGAGATTGCGCATACCGCCATAATAGCCGAGCTTGATCAGCCGGAGATCGACCGTCTCGGCGACCCCCGGCATTTGATAGATCTCACGCGTGTAGTTCGACAAATTGTCGTAATCGGCAAGACGCCGCAGATTGCATTTGAAATGGCTGTAATAGACCGCGTCGAAGCGCACCAGGGTCGGAAACAGCCGCAGATCGGCCTCGGTGAAGCGGTCGCCGACCAGATAGCGTTGCCGACCGAGCCGCTCTTCGAGGTTGTCCAGCGCGGCGAACAGCTTATGAAAACTTTGCTCATAGGCGGCTTGCGTTTTGGCGAAGCCACAGCGATAGACGCCGTTGTTGATCGCGTCGTAGACAAATGAGTTGGTCTCGTCGATCGCATGGCGTAGCGCCGGCGGGTATAGATCGATCACCGGATTGCCGAATTCGTCGAACTCGGAGTTCAGCATGCGGATGATCTCGGATGATTCATTGTTGACGATCGTGCGGCTCTTGCGGTCCCATAAAACGGGAACTGTTGCGCGGCCGGTAAAGCGGGGACGTGCCGCGCTATAGACTTGATGCACGTGAAAGGTGCCGTCGATCGGCTTGAGATCGTCAAAGCCGTGCGAATACGCCCAGCCTTCCCCTTTGGGCAGATCCGATTGCAGCAGCGGGATAATTTCCCCGAGCCCCTTGAGCTTGCGCATCAACACCGTGCGGTGCGCCCATGGACAAGACGGGGCCGTGATCAAATAATAGCGGCCCGCTTCGGCCCTGAAGCCGGAAGAGCCGTCGCGGGTGACGTGATCGCGGAACCCCGATTCCGGCCGCACAAAGCTGCCGTCCGCACCCGCCGTCGGGGGGTCTTCCTGGTGCCAGACGCCGTTCACGAGCATACCCATAATCACTCTCCGTCATCGCGCGTGCGAATTAGTGATCGATAGCCTCGATCGCTCAACGTTTTTTGTAGGACTGCCCCGCAAACTTAGTTCTTTAGTTTTGCCCAGGATACCCGCCCCGTCATGACAAAACCGCCACCTCTTCTAGAAGGTAAGGACTTTACCGCGCCGTCGGTCTTTGAGCCGGAGAATCTGCTGCGCGAGGCGAGGCGGCAAAAGGCTTTGCCGAATGCTGCCGTGCCGGAAATCTGTATTCTCGACCCTGACGGCGATATCGTCCGCAACCTCGCCAAGACCGGACGGAGCCATCGCTCGGCCATCTGGGCATGCTATCACACCGATCTCTTCGAGTTCGAGCAGGCCGGGGAACGCTTCGGTATTATCGGCTGCGCTGTAGGCGCTTCTTTTGCTGTGCTGCTAGCCGAACAGCTGTTCGCTTCCGGCTGCCGGCTCCTGATCAGCATGACCTCGGCGGGGCAGATCGTCGCGCAAGGGCCGCCGCCCTATTTCATCCTGATCGACCGCGCGTTGCGCGATGAGGGTACGAGCTACCATTACCTGCCGCCAACCGAGTTCGCCGAAGCCGAGGAGTGCCTGGTCCAAGCCGCGATGGAAGCGTTCGCGGCAGCAGGGCAGAGGATGCAGAGAGGTGCCAGCTGGACGACCGATGCGCCATTCCGCGAGACGGCCAGCGCGATCGCGCGCTGTCGCGCGCGCAATGTCCTTGCCGTCGAAATGGAAGCGGCCGGCCTTTATGCATTCGCGGCGGCACGCGGCAAGCCGGTCTTGTGCTTTGCTCACATCACAAATCAGATGGCAATGATTGAAGGCGATTTCGAAAAGGGCGAGGCTGATGGAACCTCGGCTTCCCTCGAGGTCATTGCGACTGCGGCTCGCGCCTGGCGGCGGCTTACGAGACCGCAGTTCTAGTCTGCGGGTTGACGCATCTTGGCGCGATTGCGCTTAGCGGTAGCGGCTGATCCGCTTAGCGTTGCCACCTTTCGGGCATAGTCGTCGATATCGGTCTTACGCCGCAGGCCCCCGGCAGTCATCGAGCGCACTCTGCCAAAGATTGGGCGCTCCAGCCACGGACGGTCGTGCAAGCCAAATACCCAGCCGACATTCATGTACGAGTTTGCATCGCGGCCATCGAGGAAAAACATGTTATTGAGGCGCAGCAGGGTCGCATAACCCTCCTCTGGCGATTGCAACCACTCGAGAACCTTCTTTCCCCAATACATGCTCATGTAATTGTGCATGTAACCGGTCAGCAGCATCTCCCGCCTTGCTGCATTCCAATATGGATCGTCAGTATCAGCGCGGGCCAGTTGCTCAAAACTGTAAACGTGTTCGCGGCTGCTCACGGTGCCGGGCCAGAAAATCCCAATAGAGCGTGGTGAACGGGCAGGTGCCGGCGCCTGTCGCCTTGCGCGGATCATAGCCGCAGGATCAACGAGATCCGGTTGCCAGCGTTGGGCCGGAGGCCCATGATGCTGTTCCCTCCTACAGGCCCCGACGGACCAAGCTTATGAGCCTTTCTCCGAACCTGCCGCCTGACAAGCAGCGCGAGATGCTGCGCCGGATGCTGACCATACGCCGCTTCGAAGAACGCGCCTCGGCCGACTACCATGCTGGCAAGATCTATGGCGTTGTGCACTGTTATATAGGCGAGGAGGCGGTCGCGGTTGGTGTCTGTTCGGCGCTCGAACGCACCGACCGGATCATCTCGACGCATCGCGGCCA
>JBARIB010000543.1:0-1535 GCA_049799535.1 Allostellaceae bacterium
GTACGAGCACGAGCTGATGCGCTGGCTCGACGAGCGGGCGATTGGCTCCGCGATCTCGGCCGTTATGAGCCGGCAATTGGCCGAATGCATCGTCGCGCTGCCGGAGGATCACTGGAAACCCGACCGGGAAGAAGCCGACGCGATCCGCGAATGGGCCGAGGTCAACTATCTGCCGAGCGACGGGATCTGGCGCAAGGATGCGGTCTCGCCGCGCCGCTATCTTGTGTAATAGTCGAGACTTGGTCTGACAGACGCTGTTGGTTGATTGAGCCTGTGTAGCTGTCGCCGGTCTTCAGGCGGCCATGAGTTTCTCCTTCGCCAGTGGGATTGCGTCAAGGAAGGTCTGCATCGGGGTCTTGCCGAAGCACCAGCGGCCCTGATGCGGTCGACGATAGTTGTACTCGACCAACCAGGCGTCCAGGTCGGCCTGCAGCTCGTCGATCGAGTGATAGATCTTCTTGCGGAAGGCGATGCGATAGAATTCATCCAATACAGTGCGATGGAAGCGCTCACAGATTCCATTGGTTTGCGGGCTCTTGGTCTTGGTGCGGCTGTGATCGATGTCCTCGACCGCGAGATAGAGCTCGTATTCATGACTTTGGGTGCCGCAAAACTCGGTGCCGCGATCGGTCAGCACGCGCGACAGGCGGATGCCGTGCTCGTCATCAAACGGCACCACCCGGTCATTGAGGATCTCGGCCGCGGTGATCGGGGTCTTGCGATCATACAGCTTGGCGAAGGCGACTTTGGCATAGGTGTCGATGAAGGTCTGCTGATAGACCCGCCCCACGCCCTTCAGCGTGCCGACGTAGAAGGTGTCCTGGGCGCCGCAATAGCCTGGGCACTCGCTCTCGAACTCGCCATGCGCCTCCTTGTCGGTCTTGGCCTTCTCGAGGGCGGCGATCTGCGCCTCGGTCAACAGCATGCCGTCCTGCGCCACCTTGGCTTCGAGGGCCTTCAGGCGCAGCTTCATCGACGTCAGATCGTGCCGCTGCGACACGCAGCGCACCCCGGCCGGCGAGATCGACAGACCCCGCCGATTCAGCGCCTCCGAGATGCGCACCTGGCCCCAGGCCGGCTGCTCGATCGCCAGCGCCACCACCGCCTGTTCGATCTCGATCGGTGTGCGGTTCTTTAGGATTGGCTTGCGCCGGCTGATCTCCTGCAAGGCCAGCTCGCCACCTTTGTCGTACAATTCCTTGAAGCGGTAAAAGCTGTCCCGGCTGTAGCCCATCATCTTGCAGGCTTGGCTGACCCCCGCCTTCGCAGGGGCAGGCTATTGCCAAGCTGCTTGGCCAGCTCCAATAACCCCACCTTCGCCCGAATGATCTTTTGCTCTTGCGTCATGTCGTGATCTCCGTCCCGCCGAAGGGCGGGTCGCGGTCCCAGCTCGGGGTGAGAACCGCGCCCCGCCCTCCGGCTCACTTCGGAAAATCAACAACGTTTGTCAGATTAAGTACAAGCTAATACAACTTACTCGCGCGGCGCCGATCTCCATGGGTTCCAGAGCTGGGGGTTACGACTGGCGGCACCCT
>JBARIB010000544.1:0-4913 GCA_049799535.1 Allostellaceae bacterium
CCGGCCCGCGAGAAGGGTAAATAGCCGAGCTCGTCGAGCACGACAAAATCCATGCGCGTGAGATATTCCGCGAGTCGGCCCTAGCGGCCGCCGCAGGCTTCGGTCTCGAGCCGGTTGACGAGGTCGACAACGATGTAGAACCGGCCTCGCGCGCCATTGCGGATGCTAGCCCACGCAATGGCAATGGCGAGATGCGACTTGCCGGTGCCGGTTCCGCCGACCAGCACGGTATTGCGCTGCTGGGCAATAAAGCCGCCGCCCGCCAGATCGCGGATCAGCGCTTGGTTGATCGGCGTGCCGGTGAAATCGAAGTCATCGATTTCCTTGGCCAACGGCAGCTTGGCGATGGTCAGCTGATATTTGATCGAGCGCGCTTGCTTCTCGGAGATCTCGGCACTGAGCAGATCACCGACAATGCGCGGCGGCTCGTGCCGACGTTTGATACCGGTGGTCATCACTTCGTCATAGGCGTCGCGCATGCCGTAAAGCTTGAGCCGGGTCATCAGCTCGAGAATGTCAGCCCGGTCCATCAGGCAACCCGGTTTTGCCTTTGGCGGCCCCTCCCCCTCGCCGCCAATGACATCGAAGCTGCCTCCAATCCCGGCTGGTAAGCCGATGACCTCTAGCGGAAGCCTCACCGAGGCGGTGTACGAGAACGTGTATTCTGGACGATAGCCGGGCACGACCACCGCATCCCCCAATATCCGCAGCCTTGTCGAAGAGGCAGCCTAAACCCTGCATGCTGGGCGTAAGCCGCATCCCAGCAAACCGGTTTGGATCCTACGCCGCCATCCCGTCCATCCTCGATCCGGTAGTGGCGATACCAGCGCGCGAGCTCAGGGAAAGGTAATCGCCATATTGGACCAATCTGTCATGTCTGCCTCTTTTATGGCTTCACTACGCAATATCTTAGCCATAGCCTGTGGGGCGAGGGCACTTTGTGTAATCCAGCATGCGAGGAGTCGGCTCGTGGACATCCAGGCCGACAACATCATTGACCAAGGCGATATCGCCCAAACTGAGCGGTTGATCCGACCCCCTATCCGGCGGACGCCAGTCATACAGGTCGATGCAGCGGATTTCGGACTGACTGCCGCTCGTCTGAGCTTCAAGCTCGAGCTTCTTCAGCATGCAGGCTCGTTTAAGACGCGGGGTGCCCTTGCAAACTTGCTGACCCGAGAGATCCCGCCAGCCGGCGTGGTGGCCGCATCGGGCGGGACCATGGGGCGGCGGTGGCATATGCGTCGATGAGACTCGGGATACCGGCAAAGATCTTTGTGCCGACGATCTCATCACCGGCAAAAGTCGAGAGAATCCGTAATTATCGAGCCGAACTGGTCGTCACGGGTGACTGCTATGACGACGCTCTCGAAGCGAGTGAAGTCCTGGGCACACCAATCAGCAGCGCTCTCGATCCACGCCTTCGATCAGCGCGAGACACTGTTGGGCCAAGGAACAATAGGGCTGGAGATGGAAGAGCAGAGCCCCGATATCGACACGCTCCTCGTCGCAGTTGGCGGCGGCCGGCTTATTGCCGGCATCGCGGGTTGGTTTGGCGGGGAAGTCAGAGTGGTCGGCGTCGAGCCCGAAGCGTCGCCAACGCTGACGATGGCGCTCCAGGCAGGAGGACCGGTCGATGCGCCGGTTGGTGGCATCGCGGCCGATTCTCTCGCACCCCGCCGGGTCGGCACCCTCGTGTATCCCATCGCCAAGCGCCATGTGGACCACGTAGCGCTGGTTGCCGACGATGCGATCAACCGTGCCCAACTGGCTCTTTGGGAGGCCCTGAGGATGGTGACGGAGCCCGGAGGTGCTGTCGGCTTCGCAGCACTTGTTTCGGGTCGGTATGAGCCGCGAGCCGGCGAGCACGTCGGGATTCTCGTGAGCGGCGGCAATACTACCGCGGTCAATTTCGGATAATGGGAGGGCGCGCTTCAACTCTTCGCGCTAGCCAATCCGGAATGCGGCAGCAGCCGATCGCATCGTCTCCGCCTACGAGCGGCGGCGGGAATGTCAGCTAAGGCAGCGGATCTGAACCAAAATGACAGTCAAGCTCTACGCTTTCACTTGTGGCATGGTGACCGGCGAGTTCGCCCACCTAATGGAGGGCGGCGAGGGCGACATCACTGTGCCGATCCCCGTCTTTCTGATCGAACACCCGAAGGGACGGGCACTGTTCGATACGGGGCTGCACCCCGATTGTCAGCGCGATCCCGCTGGACGGCTCGGTGCGCGGCTCGCCGGCCTTTTCCGTATCGGCTTTCAGCCCGGCCAGGAGGTGAGTGCGAGGCTCGAAGCGATTGACCGAGATCCCGGCAAGGTCGACCTTATCATCAACTCGCATTTTCATTTCGATCATGTCGGCGGCAACGCGCTGATCCCGAACGCTATAATGCTCGTGCAGCGCCGCGAGTGGGAGGCCGGTATGGACCCCGATACCGCTGCGCGGCGCGGGTTCAACCGGCGCGATTTTGACCTCGGCCATAAATTGCGGCTGGTCGATAGCGAACACGACGTGTTTGGCGATGGCGCGGTGGTGTGTCTGCCGACACACGGGCACACGCCGGGGCACCAATCCCTTCGGCTGCGGCTCGATCACGGTGAGGTCGTGCTCGCCGCCGACGCCTGCTACTTTTGTCAGACCCTCCGCGAGCGCCGCCTGCCGCGTAACATGTACGATCGTGAGGCAATGCTGGCCTCGCTCGACCGGCTGGAGGCGCTGGAACGGGGCGGGGCTCGCATCTTTTTCGGCCACGACCCGGAGTTCTGGCAAACGGTACCGCAGGCGCCCGCGACCATCGCATGAAATTGCCGCGCGCCATCTTGTTCGATCTCGACGACACGATCCTCGTCGCGTTTGGGCCGGCGCAGTCGCAGTGGCAGCGCACCATCGCCGCCTTCGCCGACCGGCTGGGGCCGATCGAGGCGACGGTCATTGCGGCGGCGATCCAGGCGGCCTCGACCGAACTGTGGACCGATCCGGCGCGGCACAAATATTGGCGGCACCGCATCGATGACGCGCGCCGCCGCATCGTCGCGACCGCATTTGGTGCGCTCGCGGCGGCCGGCCATTCGGTACCCCCCGAGGCGGTCGGTGATGCATTGGCCGACGCCTATAATGCCCTGCACGACGAGGAATTGTCGTTATTTCCCGACGCGCATGAGACCCTCGACCGGCTGAAGGAGTTGAGCGTCAAGCTGGCGCTGATTACCAACGGCGCAGCCGAGCCCAGCGCGCCAAGGTCGTGCGGTTTGCCCTCGAACACCGTTTCGACCACATCCAGATCGAGGGCGAGCACGGCTTCGGCAAACCTGAGGAGCGGGCCTACCTGCACGCCATGGAGGTGCTCGGTACCGGGCCGCAGGAGACATGGATGGTGGGCGACAACCTTGAATGGGAAATCATCGCACCCCAGCGGCTCGGCATGTACGCGATCTGGCATGATGGCTACGGCATCGGCTTGCCCCCAGACTCCCCGATCCGCCCGGACCGCATTATCCGCCGGCTGTCGGAATTGCTGGAGTAGACGAGCCGCTTGGCGTGGCAGCCGCGAGCGGGGGCGTTGCTTTGGCTGTTTGCAGCAACGACCGTCATCAGGCAGACAAACCCCGCCGCTTACGACCGCGCGGTCGCGGTCCAGGCTATCTGCGGGCAATACGCCGCCGCGCAGCGAGCGCTGCCGTACGACACGATGTATGCTCAATGCATGTATGCGAGGGACTACCGCGTAGCAGGCTTCTCGCCGTCGCCCGATTCCCCTGGTTATCAGGGCGAATTGCTGGGCCCCGCGGCTCACAATGGTAGCGCCTGATGACCGACGCACGCATCGAGGGCATCACAAAGGCCCTTGGCCTTACCGACGAAACACGAGAGCAAAACGCGCGGCATAATCTCGATGGCGCACTGATCGAGATCGAGCACAACGAGGTCGCGCTAATGCGGAGTGCCTGCGGGCCTCGTAACCGTGTGGTCGGCCAGCTCGCCACCGTCGAGTGGATTTTGCGAGAAGAAGACGAATGATGAAAACGCCGCCGGGTTTCGGCGTGAACCACTATCCTCGGAGGTTGATCGGTGCGTTGGCGATCTCCAGCACCTTGCGCACCATGTCGACCACCAATCGCTAGCTTTTCGGCCAATTCCTCGGTCGTCGGCTCGCGGCCGAGCTCCAGAAACATCTGGCGGGAAGTGCGCACCACCTTCATGTGCCGCCTCCTCGTCCGTAAATCGAGACGCGTTGAAAAAGGTGCGAGCAGAGCATCCGATACCGAATCCATCTGGGCCTCCGGCTGCAAATCCGCCACTAACGCCGGGCAAAACGCCTTAGTAACGTGAGCTTCGGCGGCAAGTACAGCGGCCACGCCAGCGAAGAAATAGACAGTCTGTTGAACAGCATGGCTTCCATCAACATCTTGCGTTCCACGCTGTCGCGTGCTTCTGTCAATGTCGGCGCAAGATAGATGGGGTCACGGGCCGGCGACCGACCGTGGTTGTGGTAGTGGCCGTCCCTCAGGATGTGATGGAGTTGGGTACGGAGTCAGGCTTGGCCTGCTCCAAACATCATTGGGGGACGACCATGGAGCACTATGCCGGTATCGACGTGTCGTTGGAAAGCGCGAGCGTGTGCGTAGTCGACGCGACAGGGCGGATCGTTCGCGAGGCTAAAGTAGCCGGTGTGGTGCTAGAGATCGTGATCGGCGCCTAAACATCTTTTGGCTGTGACACAGACTCGGTGCTGGAGGAAGGCGGATTCGAACTTGTGGTCCCCCCCTTAGCGAGCCAGCCCTTCCGAATTCGCCTTTTGTTTTCCCGCCGGCTGCGCCGCCTGCGAGCGGCCTGGTCGCCGATAACGACGACTTCGAATTCCCGGTACGCCGAGGTAATCTCGTCGTGCTCGTCGAGCCATGTGCACGTC
>JBARIB010000545.1:0-1526 GCA_049799535.1 Allostellaceae bacterium
ATCTGATGGGCTACGTCTTCTGTGCCAAGGCGGCGGTTCCGCTGATGCGCCGCAACACGGGCGGCGCCATCGTTAACGTCGCCTCCGTACGTTCCGTCGTCGCAGGCGGCGGCAACCTGCAGTACGACACCACCAAGGCCGCGGTCGCGGGTTTGACGCAGGCGCTCGCCGCCGACCATTCGCCGGAGGGCATTCGTGTGAACGCCGTCGGCCCTGGCCCGATCTTCACGCCATTCCATCAGCGCCGCATCGCAGCTTCCGGCGAGACCGTCGAACAGTATAACGCCAGGGCCGCACAAGGCACCATGCTGAAGCGCCCGGGCAGGGCCGCGGAGGTCGCCGCCGCGATCCTGTTTTTGGCCTCCGACGATGCCTCCTACGTCACCGGCGCCCTGTTGTTCGTGGACGGCGGTATGACTGCGCTGTGAGGAATATTCAGCTATCGGTGTCAGGCAAATAGTCGCGGATTTTGCTTGACTTACGCGCCACGCAATCACTGAGGCAGCGCGGCGAAGGGGCTGGTGGTGCAAATCAAACGCTTGGTACCCGGCTTGGAGGCCCCCTCTCGACCCTCTCCGCCGTTCCGCCTTCGCATCTTGAACGGCTCTTGATACCCCCAAGCCGACACCCGTGATCACCCTCACGAACGACGAGGTCTGGTGTGAAGCGGTCATTGCGCCGTCGTGGCCCCATAGCAGCGAGGTTGATTGCGCCTTGCTGCCTTTAATCAGAGGCCTCGCCGCTCGACAAGACCGGCCCAGCCTCATGATCACGCGCAGGAGGGATGTCGATCCGCATGTCCTCCAGCTCCAACCTTGCACCGAGGCCGTGGAAGATTTCCCGCGCCCTGTTGAGATCCTCCCTTCCCTCGGCGAAATTGCCCTCCGCGACCGCCACTCGCCCCAATGCGCGCCGCGCCCAGCCGGTACCGAAGATGAAGCCACAGCCTTCGGCCACGGCCACTGCACGCTCCGCGGCGTACCGCGCTTGTGTGACATCGCCGAGGCACAACCAGGCTTCGGCGAGCTTCGCGGCAAACAGACTCTCCCACGGCGGAAACGGGAATTGCGCGAAATCGTCGACCACCTTCTTCAATAGGTCGATTGCGTCCTGCGGTTCGCCCGCGACCAGATGGCTATAGCCCAGCACGGCCAAGGCGTATGCGCGTGAGATCCGTTCGGGCGCGAGACTTACCGCCTCCTCGCAGAGGCCGCGCGCAATTTCCCAGGCACCGCCGGCGGTGAGGGCATAACCCTTGACGAAGGTGCCGTAGGTTGCCACCCGAGCATCGGCGATTTCCTTACCGATGCGGCGCGCCGCCTCGGCTGCCTCGGCCGCCGGCTCGGTGTCGCCGAGGTGGATCAGGTTCATCGCAATGTAGAAATACGCCATGCCGTGCCAATAGCGCTCGGCGGTTGGCGCCAATATTGCTGCCGCTCGCCGCCCCAGCTCCGCGCCTTCGAGCGGGCGGCCCTCTCCCCATGCGGTGAAGGATTCTTGCGTCAGAACTTTTCCCAAAGTCGCGA
>JBARIB010000546.1:0-2740 GCA_049799535.1 Allostellaceae bacterium
GCCTATGCCCGCGAACGCGAGGCCTTCGGCAAGCCGATCATCGAGCAGCAGGCGGTCGCCTTTCGCCTTGCCGACATGGCGACCCAGATTGCCGCCGCGCGCGGACTGGTCCTCGACGCCGCTGCGCGGCGCGACGCCGGCGAGCCTTGCATCAAAGAGGCGTCGATGGCCAAGCTCTTCGCCTCCGAGATGGCCGAGCGCGTCGCTTCCGACGCGATCCAGATCCACGGCGGCTACGGCTATGTCGCCGATTTCCCGGTCGAGCGCATCTACCGCGATGTCCGCGTCTGCCAGATCTACGAGGGCACCAGCGATATCCAGCGCCTCGTCATCGCCCGCGAGATCGCGAAGGAGTGACGCCGCTCATCCCGCAGCCTCCTCCGCCAGCACTTCGGCAAACAAAGCGCGGTCGATATTGCCGCCGGACTGGATGACCGCGACCCGCTTGCCGGCAAGGCGATGACGCTCCTGCAAGGCCGCCGCAAAGGCCGCGGCGCCAGCGCCCTCGGCGACGTTGTGGGTATCGCTAAACAGGATGCGCATCGCGCGGCGCATCTCGGCCTCCGACACCGTGACGATGCGAGCAGCGCCGCGGCAAATAATGTCAAGGGCCTCCAGGTCGGGCACCCGCACGGCGAGCCCGCCCGCCATCGTATCGGCGGAATTGGTGGTGACGGGCTGGCCGGCAGCGAAAGACAATGCATAAGTCGGCGCAGCCTCGGCGACGACGCCTACAACCTCAACCGCGAGGCCGAGGGCGTCACGTGCCGCGATCACGCCGCAAATGCCGCTGCCGAGCCCGACCGGGACATAGACCACATCGAGGCCGGTGACCGCGCGGAAGAGTTCGAGCGCATAACTGGCGACGCCGCGCACCAGTAGCGGATCGTAGGAGCGGACGAAATGCCGCTTCTCGCGCGCGGCCAATCCGGTCGCGTGCTCGAACGCGGCCTGGAAGTCGTGCCCGGCCTCGACGAGGCGCGCGCCGAACCCTTCCATCGCGCGGTTCTTCTCAATGCTGTTGCCGTAGGGCACGACGATCGTCGCATCGATCCCCAGCCGCGCGGCCGCGAGCGCAATGCTCTGTCCGTGATTGCCGGTGGTTGCGGTCACGACCCCGCGAATATCGGGCTGTGATCGCCTGACGGTGTCGAGATAGACGAGGCCGCCGCGGATCTTGAAGGAGCCGATCGACGTATGGTTCTCGTGCTTGACCCACAGCTCGGCGCCGACTCGCCGGGACAGCAATGGCCAGCAATATTGCGGCGTCGGGGCCACCACCCGATGCACGAAAGCCGCCGCCTCCTGCAAGGTCTCAAGATCGATCATCATCGCCTTCCGCTGGTTTTCGCGCCTCAGGTCAAACCGAGCTTTAACCGACTGCCAATTGCTTTCGGTCCCGGCATGCCTAGGGGTCCCGAGGGTAAGGGTTATCGGAACATCCCCTGCTCCACCTCCTGATTTTGCAATGAATCTACAAGCACGATCTTATTCGTGGGTATCGCGCTGTTCTCAATCCTTGTTCCGGGTCGCAGAATACGATGGGATTACGGCAATTCCAGCGTCGCTTTTTAGGAGGGCGGGAAGCCTTAGACCCGCCACCGGAGCTGTCCATGCGCTCGGCTGAGCCTCGGTAAGAGGGTATTGTCTATTTTTATCGCCCGTTCAGGTTGTATCAATTTTCGACCGGCATATTGCCTCCACACATCCAATGGAGGCCGAAATGAGCGTGACTGTCGCCACACTCGCCGGGTTGACCGCCCTCGCGCTATCGGTTCCAGCGGCTCAGAACCAGGGGAACTGGGTCCCGCTCGGCCGCGCGCTGTCCTTTGAATTGGGGGACCAGGCCTGCGGCGAGGGTCGGTATCAGGCCCTCTGGCGCGACTGGCGCGGCGACTGGTGGTGGGGTCCCTGCGTTCCAAATCGATGACATTCCTCCGTCTGGGGGACCCATCATTGGCGTGGATGTTGGAAGCCGTTCGGCTGTGGCTTTTGGTCTTCGGCTGCGCCTTGTGCGGCTGGGCCGTCGGTTTCGGCATGGGCTATCGCCGAGGCGTCAACGACGCGATCAGCGACCAGGTCTTCCAGGCTGACCACCGCTTCAACGGCGAGTAAGGGAGTCACAACGCGCGGCGCGTCAGCTCGATATAGCGGAAAGCGTCGATGCGGGCGTCAAACAGGCGGCTGACGACGGTCGAGGTCTCGTCTTCGACGATGATGGCGGGGTCTGGATGATGTTGCCCGGCTTGAGGTCGTGGCGTTCATGAATCGCGACTGCGATGAATTCGCCGGTCTCGGGTCGAAGATCGGGCGAACGCGAAGAGGCTTGGGCGAATAGGATGCCGGCGCCGTCACGGCGGCCGCGGTTTCGGTCAGGACTGGAGCCGAGAGGAGCTGCCCCCAGCTCAAGACTTCGACCTCGACACCCGGGATGACGCGGCTATAGAGAGACGGCGCTAGGCCTCTTCCAAAAAAGGCGTGGAGCAACGCCGTCGGCTCCGCCTCGGCATAGGACGGCACCTGCGCGCGGTCGATCGATACGACGTATCTAGGGTGGGTGAATGGGCCGATTCTTGCGCCCTATTCGGCCGCAACCCGCTGCATCAAGCTGTCAAACGTCCCGCCGTAGAAAGCTACGTTCTGGAACGCTTCATGCGCAAGAGCCTCCGCAACCGCTTGTGCATTTGCCGAATCCCGCCCCAAGACGATGATGCGGGTATTGTGGTCCTCCATCGGCAGC
>JBARIB010000547.1:0-5413 GCA_049799535.1 Allostellaceae bacterium
ATCATGTAATTACGATGAAACCGCCTGTATGCCGATTCTGCAAAGCGGCCCATTGGGTTCCTGCCTATCTCACAACCTAAGCAAAAGACCTGAGAACCCGCTGTTAAGGTCGTCGAACCGACGCCACTGGCCGGCATGCCGGATCTCAAAAATCTCTCGGATGAAGAATTCCGCTCCCAATATAACGTCTACCAGTGCGAAATTCATGCGTCGCTATCGGGCCAAAAAGGCGCAGTCTGCCTCGTAGCGCTGCCCACCGTAGATGATAGCCACATTGGGTGGCGGCGGCCTTGCTCTGCTGGGTACGAGAGTTTCCAGATGCTGGACAGTTGTCGGCGCCAACAATCTGCCATCGATCTCCTGAAATTTCTCTCTCAATGTGCGTGGAACAAACGGATCCACTCGGCCAGCGCCCACCCCAGCCCAAAGGACGGATCAATGCACGACTGGGCAAGGAGTTGATCGGATTTCGGCGACCCGCACTTTCGTCAAGGCCACCGGTAGATAGCAACAGCGTGACCTAAGGTCCCGTGAGGTCGATCCCGTTCTCCGCGCACCATTCCCGCAAAGCCGCTTCGTCGGCCTTCTTCGAAAAATCGTACCACCGTTCGAGGGCGCTCCGCCGCACCAGCAAATCCTTGTATCGACGGTAGGCGCCTCTTCGGCTGAAGATGTGGCGGACTTCGTCGTAGTCGTCGGGCAGGAACCCACGGGCGAAATCCAAGACCAGAGGCTTGCCGAGATCGAGCTCTCTCTTGTTCGGGATTGCAATGTATTTCTCGTCGTCGATGTCGCCAGGCAATTCCTCGTCGTTGTCGCCGAAGTCGGAATGCCAATAGATCTTGCCCGACTGCCGGTCGAGATAGGCTTCATTCTCGCCCATGCCGCCGCTGCTCACGAATTCGAACGCGAGCTGTAGATCCCAAAAGCTGACAGGCATCGTGCCACCTCAGAGTATTCGATCGACGACGTGGAAAGGGCGCCCCGCAAGCTCCGAGTGGATGGCATCCCCCGCAGGACTCCAACCAGCGACCCGCAATCTAAGAACTCGATTTTGCATTTACCGTCACCCGTTGATCGGAATACATTTCGGTTTGGCCCCCTCCAGTAAGCTAAGAAACTGTGTCGTGCGGGTACAGCGTCCCGGTTTCCCGAAGAACGCCAACCGCTGGGACTAAATGTGATCTTTGCGATCTGCGACGAGAGTAAAGGAAAGGGAGATGTGACATGCTCGAGACGACGATCGCTGGCAGCTTGCCGAAGCCGGCTTGGTTGGCCAAACCGCGGATGTTGTGGGCACCTTGGCAGCTGGCGGGTGACGCACTGGTAGAGGCCAAGCGCGACGCGACGCTGCTGGCACTGAAAGAGCAGGAAGACGCCGGGATCGATATCGTCACCGACGGCGAGCAGGCGCGCCAACACTTCGTGCACGGCTTTTTAGAGCACATCGAGGGTGTCGATTTCGCCCGCCGGGTTATGATGGGGATCCGCAACAATCGCTACAACGCGGAAGTGCCGACTGTCACAGGACCTCTCCGGCGCAAGCAGAGTGTCCACCGTTTCGAGTCCGAAATCGCCCGCGCCCATACGCGGCGACGGCTCAAGTTCACCCTGCCCGGACCAATGACCATCGTCGATACGATTGCCGATGCCCATTACGGCGACAAGGCTCTCTTGGCTATGGCGTTAGCCGAATTGCTGAACGACGAGGCCCGCGAGCTGGCTAAGAGCGGCGTCGATGTGATCCAGTTCGACGAGCCCGCGTTCAATGTCTACATGAAGGAAGTGACGGAATGGGGGATCGCGGCGCTGCACCGTGCCGCCGAAGGTCTCCCCTGCAAAACCGCCGTCCACATCTGCTATGGCTACGGCATCAAGGCGAATATCGATTGGAAGGCGAGCCTCGGTGCGGAATGGCGCCAGTATGAGGCGATCTTCCCGGCCCTCGCGACGAGCCGAATCGATCAGGTCTCGGTCGAATGCGCCGGCGCCAGGGTGCCGATCGAACTGCTTGGCTTCTTAAAGGACAAGGACGTCCTGCTCGGGGCTATCGACGTTGCCAACGAGCGCGTCGAGACACCAGAGGAGGTAGCTGCGACGATTGAACGGGCGTCACGTTTTGTCCCAGTCGAGCGGCTCTATCCTTGCACCAATTGCGGTATGGCGCCGATGGATCGGTCGCTTGCGATGAGCAAACTCGTCGCACTCAGCGCCGGTGCAGCGCTTGCCCGTGGCCGGTTCGAATCAACGCGCCGGTGAATGGCCGATAACGGAAAAGCGCACAGTCCTACGATGTCGGCCGGGCATCCCGATTGTCGACTTGAGCGGGATGGCGACGTGACTCTCTGGTGGAGGAAACGAGATGCGAACTCTCGGTCCCTCTCTATGTTCGGCTATTGACCCGATAGAACGGCTGGTTGAGCATGGTCTCGTACCAGGTGCTGTACCACGCCTGGGCATAGGGCTTAACCTTCCGGAGAAAGTCGGCGTGCGCCCGCTGCTCCGGGGTGAGGCCCTTGGCACAGAACGCGCGCACCTCTCGGTAGAGACCCTCGACGTCGATTGTGCGGGGCTGATGATCCTCAACCACGATCTTCCCCCCGATGACGACAGTGGCGACGTCCGCGCCCACGGCACGTTCCACAAAAGCGTCGGCGATGTCGAATTCCGGGTCGATCCAGGGATCGCGCGCCACCCGGTCGAGATCGACCAGAATCGCATCGCCCTTCATGCCGGGAACCAGCGCGCCGACCTCGTCCGCGAAGCCGGTCGCCTTGGCGCCGTTCAACGTCGCGATCTCAAGCGCCTCGTAGGCGCTCAACGCGGGCGTCGCCAGATCGAAGGTGTGAAGGCGATGCACTTTATGCATCATTCGCAGTTCCATTACCGCATCCTCGTCGTCATTGATCGTCTTATCATCAAGGCCCATGGCGACATTGACCCCCGCCGCGCGTAACGGCACGACCGGTGTGATGCCGTTGCGCATGTGGAAGTTGCAGCTCGGATGGCTGGTGACGGAGACGTTGCGGCGCCCCATCAGCTCTACTTCGGGCTCGGTCACGTGAATCGCATGACCATAAACGACATTCCTCTCCACCAAACCGAGATCATCGAGCCAGAACACCGTCGGCTTTCCGTGCCGGCGCAAGCCGTAGGCCTTGTGCACCGGCGACTGCAGCAGGTGCATATGGATCATCACGCCGCCACGCTCGTCGGCTTTGGCCCGCACACGGCGCAAGAACGCCTCGCTTGCACCGTGCGCCCAGCACGGCGCTAGCAATATCCGTGTCTCCGCGTTGTTGTAGGTGTCGTAGAGCTCATCGAACAGACTGAAGTAGGAGTCCGCCAAAGCCTCTTTATCAAAGAAGACGAACGGGCGTGCTCCGACCCTGAGATCGGGCGGCAGCGTCTCAATAAATTCTTCCCCGCCCATCGCGAGCTTGCTCTCATCGCGCACGCCGGGCGAGAAAGCGAGTCGTATCCCAGTCGATAAGTACGTTCTGATCGCAATATGGGCGCGCCTGGCGCCTTCGACGCCGTCATCGTCGAAACCGTTATGGTGCAGCAGCGTGCAGCCGCTGCGGAGGTGGCGCAGTGCACAGATTGCCGCGGTCAGCTCGGGTGGTAGGATGGGCATGTACGCCCAATCGAAAAGCGCGTTCTCGAGAAAGTCGTTGCGCACACCTTTCTGGATCGGCGAAAGGCCGCGTCCATGGCTATGAGCGTCGACCAGCCCGGGAAGCAGCAACTGAGTGCCGTCACCGATGATATCGGCACCGGGATATTTGGAAGCGATTGTAGCGAAAGCGCCCGTCTCCTTGACGGTGCCGTCCATGATCACAACAGCGCCGGCCGGGATCACGCCGGATGCCCCGAGGCGCGGATCGGTGATTGCATAGGCTCCCTGCATGATGATCGTGTCGGTCATAACCTTGCACCCTTCGCAATTCGGCACACCGGGCACGAGTCCGGACGAACCTTGTTCGTGCTCTTCGAATACCCACTTGGCCTCAAACTATCAGGCGCCGTTGCGCGCGTCCCGGATGTGATCGGTCGCCCCTGCCGGACTTTCGCCCGAAGAAATAACGAACGCAACGCGACCCTCGGTGAAGATGAGAGTCGAACGGAGGGTTCGAATGCGTCGTCCCTATTTGCAGGGGACCGGGAGTTGAATCCCGCTTGCTCCAGCGGGGGAGTCTGCTGCGAGCCCCGACTCGCTCGATCAGAACGCCACCTCCTCTGCCGCTGCCGAAGCTTAGGACGGATACCGCGGTTCACCTATGATCGAACATACCCCCGGTGGACCGGGAATCCCGCCGACCTGGACGAGCAGCGCCAAGGACATGGTGGGGTGCGCGCTCGGCATATCGCGGCTGTGGTTCACCCTTGGCATCGGCATCGTCAACGAGGTCTCTTACCCGCGGGTCGACATCCCGCAAATTCGCGACCTTGGCTTCATCATCGCCGATGGCGAAGGTTTCTGGGCCGAGGTCAAGCGGATCGGCAACTATCGGATCCGGTTGTTGGCGCCGGGTGTGCCCGCCGTCGAAGTTGTGCACGAGCACGAGCGCTACACGTTGGTGATCGAATGCCTGCTCGACGGCGATTCGAAACTGCGGCCCTACGCCCTGTTGGCCCCGCACCTCGGCGCTAGCGGCTACGGGAACCGTGCCGCCGTCGTCTTGTATCGCCGCCGCCGGACATTGTGGGCCGAGCAAGGACCGTTCGGCGCTGCACTGGCATCGGTGGACGAGAAGCAGCGCGATGCGATCGGCCGTGCCAGTGCTGGCTATGTCGGTAGCAGAGACGGCTGGCAGGATTTTCTTCACAACGGCAGAATGACTTGGGAATACGAGACTGCGGGATCGGAGAATGTCGCCCTTATCGCCGAGCTTCCCCGCCGTGTCGTGCTCGCGCTCGGTTTTGGAAGCAGCGCCGAAGCGGCGGCGACATTGGCAATCGGCAGTCTTTTGCAGCCGATCGACAGTGTGCTTCAGCAACATATCGCGGGAGGAACCGCCTCTCGCCCGGTGGCGTTCGGGTAAGCAGCGGCGACCGACGCCCACCTCCAAGATCGATCCTTTCTTGGAAACCCGGGCTCACCATCACGGCGGTTTCTTCTATCTTGACCGCCGTGACCCCTTCGCGCACCCGGTTCGTTGCTGACTCCGCGCTGGAGGGAACGGGAATCGAAATCCCGGTCCCACCTCGGGGGTCTAAGCCGCATCGGACCGTGACAACTGCTTGCGGGAGTCGGGGTATGACCCTCGAGGAGCTGATACAAAACTGCGACAGCATAAGGAGGCAGGCTGAAATCCGTCGCGCGACAGTGCTATCGATCGAGGGCAGCCACACCCTCAGCGGAAAGGCCGGTCAGCTCCAGGCTTAAAGCCCGCAGGCGCTGACGTGCACC